>JAGHSR010000096.1 GCA_018065765.1 Candidatus Colicola coprequi | reverse complement strand
GAGATTAGAGGGATTTGTGCTGGTGGTAGGCTTTGAGGGTGTTTTGCAGGAGGGAAGTGATGGTCATAGGACCGACACCCCCAGGGACAGGAGTGATAAACGAACAGCGAGGTGCTACCTCATCATAATCGACATCGCCCACTAAGCGATAGCCACGTTCGTTGTCAGCCGGAACACGATTGATGCCCACATCAATAACCACAGCCCCCTCGGGAACCATATCCGACTTGAGGAAAGTCGGTGAACCAATCGCCGTAACAATAATATCCGCCGTTAGGCATATTTCACGCAGGTGTTGCGTGCGGGAGTGGCAGAGGGTGACCGTACAATCAACACCACGTCCGGAGAGTATATTCGCCAAGGGTCTTCCTACGATATTGCTTCGTCCGATGATGACACAATGTTTGCCGGCAAGGGGGATATTGTACTCACGAAGCATCGTCAGAATCCCCGTAGGAGTAGCAGGTGCGAGTCCGTCAAGCGACAGCGAGAGCTTGCCGATATTAGCAGGGTGGAAGCCATCTACATCCTTGCGCGGGTCTATGGCATAGATAATGCGCTGCTCATCAATATGGTCAGGCAGTGGCAGTTGCACGATATAGCCGTCGATGGAGTCATCTCGATTCCACGCGTCCAGTTGTTGGAGCAATTCGTTCTCGGATATAGTATCGGGAAGACGAAGCACCGTAGAGCGGAACCCCACAGAGAGGCAGGCATTGTGTTTGTTGTTGACATAGGTGGTGGAAGCAGGGTTGTTGCCAACCTGTATGACTCCCAAATGTGGGACGCGTGCGCCGGACGATAGCAATTCCTTCACTTGCATCACCAAAGAAGACTTGATATGCTCGGAGCAAAGTTTGCCATCAAGAATAGTAGTGGCATGTTGCTGAGTGGTGTCCTGTGCCTCCAAAGTGGACAGATACGTGAACACATTCTGTTCAATACGTTGAGCCGGAGTAGGCGACTGCGGATGATACTCCGAAGCGACAGTGAACTTCTCGCCCGTAATGGCTTCGTAGAGTTCGATATACCGTTCGGTGATACTGCGTACCACCTCCGGAGTCATCTCGGGCACAACTTGTCCTGTCCGTCCTTGGAAGCCGTTGTCCATCAACCATTCGCGCACGAACTCCTTAGACAACTGACGTTGCGGTTCGCCCTTGAGAAAACGTTCTTTGTATCCTTCGGCATAGAAATAGCGGCTGGAATCGGGTGTATGCACTTCGTCCATCAACAGGATCTGTCCGTCGTGTTTACCAAACTCGTACTTGGTATCGACGAGAATGAGTCCGTGCTCTGCAGCGATTTGTTGTCCACGGGCGAACAGTGCCAACGAATATTGTTCCAACTGAGCATATTCATCCGCAGGAACGAGTCCGCGCGCAATGATTTGTTCGCGAGATATATCTTCGTCGTGCATACCGATCTCGGCCTTGGTGGTAGGAGTGATAATAGGAGTTGGGAACTGTTGGTTCTCCCGCATGCCCTCTGGCAGTTGTACACCGCATATTTCGCGCACGCCGGCTTTATAAGCCCTCCATGCGGAACCGCAGAGATAACCGCGCACAATCATTTCGACAGGATACCCCTTGCAGCACAGTCCAACCGTAACCATTGGGTCGGGTGTAGCGAGTTTCCAGTTGGGGACAATGTCTTGCGTTGCGTCAAGGAACTTGGCGGCTATTTGGTTGAGTATTTGCCCTTTATAGGGAATGCCTTTGGGCAAGATGACATCAAAAGCCGAGATACGATCAGTAGCCACCATGACAAGGCGGTTATCGGCAAGAAAATAAACATCACGCACTTTGCCGTTATAGACGGATGTTTGGTGCGGAAAAGAAAATTGAGTGTAAGTTAATGCGGACATAAGAGTGAAGTTTTTTTTAAATGGAGAATGGAGAGTTGAGAATGCAAAATGCAAAATGCAAAATGCTGAATGCAAAATGCAAAATGCAAAATGCTGAATGCTGAATGCAAAATGCAAAATGGTAGGACCGCTGCGCTGCTATAGAGGGGGATTTGTTATTTGTTATTGGTTATTTGTGATTGCTGAATGCTGTTTTCATAAAAGTCTATATAGGCTTCGTTGAGCAGACGAAGTCCGCCGGCGGTGGGGAGATTGCCGGGGAAATACCAATCACCATGATGATTGGGACAAGCCTGATGCAGACCTTCCATAGTTTGGAACACAATCTCCACAGGCGTCTTTACATCGGGAGGACACAGCAGTTCAGCCATTCGTGCGGTGATTTGCGCTTCGGTGAATGGCTCATAAATGGCCTTGACATGGTTGACCAGTTGTTCGTCCGGCACATTGCGTTGAGCCAGACAGCGCTGATAGACTGTTTCCAGCAGTTCGTCCCTACCCTGCTGATGAAGCAGGTCCAAAGCTGTTCTGAAGGCGATGAACTCTCCCAGCGATGTCATATCGATGCCGTAGTAATCCGGATAGCGAACCTGTGGAGCCGAAGAAACCACCACCAGTTTGTGCGGGTGCAGGCGGTCTAAGATACGAATGATACTTTCCCGCAGGGTAGTGCCCCGTACTATACTGTCGTCGATGACCACGAGATTGTCCACATAGGGGGTGATACTGCCGTAGGTGATGTCATAGACATGTGAAGCCAATCCGTTGCGGCTCTTGCCTTCGGTGATGAAAGTGCGGAGTTTGATATCCTTGAGCACCACTTTTTCGCGGCGTATATGGTTGCCTAAGATCCGTCTCAGTTCCTCCGCAGAAGGTTTATGCTCGGACTGCATGATGGCTTGGATATGTTTGTTTTCCAGATATCGATCAAAGGCTTCGTTCAGTCCATAGGAAGCCACCACAGCGGTATTGGGGATATACGAGAAGACGGTGTGTTCGATGTCGTCATCGATGGCGTGCAGCACAGGTTGCAGCAGGTTGTGTCCTAAGTTTTTGCGTTCCTGATAGATATCAGCATCCGTTCCTCGAGAGAAATAAATGCGCTCAAACACGCAAGCAGATGTTTGTGGTTTGGCGGGCAAGATCTGTTGCAAGCGATAGTTGCCGTCGTGGCCGATAATGAGTGCCTGTCCCGGTAGGAGTTCGTGTATCGCCATCGTTTCCAAGCAGAACACATGTTGGATGGCGGGGCGTTCGGAAGCGATGACTACTTTTTCGTCATCGGTATAGTAAAACGCCGTTCGTATTCCCCAAGGGTCGCGCATAACAAACGATTCGCCACTTCCTGTCATGCCGCAGAGCACATATCCGCCGTCCCAGATGCGGGTAGCCTGTTCGAGGACATGACTGACATCGATATGGTGTTCGATGAAAGAGGTGATGTCGCGTCCGGTAAGTCCCTTCTGTTTGGCTATGTTGTACACGCGTTCGCTCTCGCGGTCGAGTCGGTGTCCCAATTGCTCAAGCAGGATATAGGTATCGGTATTGACACGCGGGTGCTGACCTATCTCGGTGAGTTCGTCAAAGACCTGCTCCACGTTGGTCAGTCCGAAATTGCCACAGATACACAGGTTTCGTGCACTCCAGTTGTTACGTCTCAAGAAAGGGTGCACATAAGACATGCCGGTTCGTCCGTGTGTAGAGTAGCGCAGGTGTCCCATGTATCATTCGCCGGCAAAGGGTATGGAGTGTTCCGCAAACGCCACATCTGTGCGTTGGTCGTGTGTGAACTGTGCGAGTTGGTGGTGGATGGCATCGTAGATGTCGGTGACGGCACCTGAGCCTACAGCCCGTTCGCGGAACATATAGTCCTCACCGGGTTCGGCATGAAGTTTGACACAGGCTACGCCTGCTCCTTCCTGACCACGGTTGCGCTGCTTCTCGAGCAGCAAGTACATTTGGTCGAGGGCATACGTCCAAGAACCGTATTGCTCATGAAAATGAGCCAGGGGCTTGCGAAGACAAATCATCGCTATGCCACATTCGTGTTTGAGAGGTTCCATTGATGGTGATTAGTGATTGGTGATTGGTGAATGCAAAATGCAAAATGCAAAATGCAAAATGCAAAATGGAGAATGGTGAATGCAAAATGCAAAATGCAAAATGCAAAATGCAAAATGGTGAATGGGGGATTAGTTGCGGAAGATGGTTTGGTTGCGGTCGGGACCGATGGAGATGATGGAAACAGGCGTGTGGGTCTGTGTCTCGATGAAAGTGATGTAATCACGCAACTGTTGCGGTAGTTGGTCGTAGGAATGGCAGTCACTCAAATCGCATTTCCAACCCGGGAAATCCCGATAAACAGGGCGAATATCGTCGGTAGCCTCAAAGGGGAAATAGTCGATAGGCTGTCCATTCAGTTCGTATCCGACACAGACGCGGATGGTATCAAACTCGTTCATCACATCGCATTTCATCATGATAAGTGATGTGACACCGTTCATCATGACCGTATATTTGAGTGCCACCAAGTCAAGCCATCCGCAGCGGCGTGGTCGTCCGGTAGTAGCTCCAAACTCATGCCCTACTCGGCGTAATGTTTCGCCGGTTGAATCGAACAGTTCCGTAGGGAACGGTCCGGCACCTACACGTGTACAGTACGCCTTGAAGATACCGAACACTTGTCCTATATGGCAAGGTGCAGTACCCAGTCCCACGCATGCACCGGCACACAAAGTGGATGAAGAGGTGACAAAAGGATAAGTACCAAAGTCAATGTCCAACAATGACCCTTGTGCTCCTTCAGCAAGAATAGACCGGTCGTCCTCCATCAGGCGATGGATGACTATTTCGTTGTCCACGATGGCGAACTGTCGCAGTTGTTCTACGGCATTGAGCCATTCGGAATCATCGACAGACCGGATGCCCAACATATCCAAGTGGGCAGCACGGAGTATGTGGTAGCGTTCCAAGAAATCCGGGCGAAGTATATCTCCGACGCGGAGTCCGTTTCGGGCAATCTTGTCGGTATAAGCAGGACCTATACCCTTGCCGGTAGTGCCTACTTTATGTTCTCCCTTTTTCTGTTCGGAAGCGGCGTCCAGCAGTCGGTGTGTAGGCAGGATGAGATTAGCCCGTTTGGCAATCTGCAAGCCTTCACGCACGTTGACACCGAGCGCTTCGATGGCGCGGATTTCCTGCATGAGAATGATAGGGTCGATGACTACTCCGTTGCCGATGATATTGCATGTACCGGCACGGAAAATACCCGATGGAACCGTGTGTAAGACGAAACTCTGATTACCGAAACAAATGGAGTGTCCGGCATTGGGTCCGCCTTGGAAACGAGCTACTACGTTGTAGTTAGGGGTGAGGACATCCACTATTTTGCCTTTGCCCTCGTCGCCCCATTGTAAACCTAAAACGACGTCAATCTTTTTCATAATGCAAGGTATGTTCTATCAATTAGTTTTTATGTTCAGATACCTATTTGTTGGAAGATGTAATCTACATTCTTCATATAATAGTCGAGTGTGAAGCAGTCATCTATCTCCTGTGCGGTCAAGTACTCGGTGATAGCGGGTGATGCTTTGAGGTGGTCGATCATCTCGCCACCCTGCTGCAAGGTCTGCATAGCCACAGGTTGCACTCTATCGTAAGCCTCCTCGCGTACCAATCCTTTGGCGATGAGTGCGTTCATCACTCGTTGTGCAAAGATAGCTCCATGGGTAATGCCTATATTGCGGAGCATATTCTCGGGATAAACGACCAGATTGTTCAATATGCCTTCAAAACGCGCCAGCATATAGTCGAGTAACATCGTAGCGTCCGGCAAGATGATACGTTCGGTGGAGGAATGGGAGATATCCCGTTCGTGCCACAGCGCCACGTTCTCGTTGGCAGTGACCATATATCCACGCATAACTCGTGCGCAACCGCATATATTCTCGCTACTAATCGGATTTCGCTTATGCGGCATGGCTGAAGAGCCTTTTTGTCCTTTGCTGAACGCTTCTTCCACCTCGTGCACTTCTTGTCGCTGCATATTGCGAATTTCCAAAGCCATTTGCTCGAGCGAAGAAGCTATGACGGAGAGCGTGCTCATATAGTAGGCGTGCCGGTCACGTTGCAGCACTTGTGTTGCGATGGCGGCAGACTCGATGCCTAAGTGGGAGCAGACATAGTCCTGAATCTGTGGAGGTATATTGGCATAGTTGCCGACAGCGCCGGATAGTTTGCCCGCCTCAACGCCCTTGCGTGCGAAGTCAAAACGCTCCAAGTTGCGGCGCATGATCTCGTACCACAGTGCCCATTTAAGTCCAAAACTGGAGATGTCTGCGTGCATCCCGTGTGTGCGGCCTATGACAGGTGTGTAGCGGAACTCGTTGGCACGGCGTGACAAGACTGCCATAAAAGAGACTATGTCCTGACGCAGGATATCATTGGCTTGCCGCAGCAAATAGCCGTTGGCAGTATCCACCACATCGGTGGAGGTGAGGCCATAGTGTACCCATTTTTTCTCTTCGCCCAGCGATTCGCTCACGGTACGCGTGAATGCTACTACGTCGTGGTGGGTAGATTCCTCTATTTCGTGTATGCGTGGCACGGAGAAAGTGGCTTTTTCACGCAGGAGGGCGAGCTCTTGTGGAGGAACGACCCCAAGCGTAGACCACGCCTCAGCGGATAAGAGTTCGACTTGCAAGTAAGCACGGAACTTGTTTTCTTCTGTCCAAATTTTGCGCATTGGAGCGCGGGAGTAACGGTCAATCATATCGTGTTAGTTTATCAGTTTTTCAGTGCGGAGTGGGCGATATCGTGGCGACAGAAGAGGTTGTCGCATTGGATAGTCGTCAGGGCGGCATACAGTTGTTGTCGGGCATCGGCGAGTGTGTGGGCAGACTGAAGGCACATCAAGACCCGTCCGCCGTTGGTGACAAGGCGTTCCCCCTCGCGGCGTGTACCCATGTGGTAAACCTTGCCCGGAAAAGACTCTACACCACAGATGGTTGCTCCTTTGGTATAGGTGCCCGGATATCCCTTGGATGCCAAAACGACACCTATCACTGCCTGTTGATCCCAAACAAGAGGTTCGGGTGTTGTGCCGGATGCAATGGCATAAAAGAGGTCATACGCATCCGAGCGGAGCAGGGGCAGAATCACTTCGGTTTCCGGGTCTCCAAAGCGAGCGTTGAACTCAATGACTTGGATTCCCTGCGGTGTTTTCATGAGTCCGCCGTACAGCACACCGGACAAAGGTAATCCATGATGTGCCATGACCTTAGCTATCGGTTGGAGTATATGGCGCAGCGCAAAATCTCTGTCTTCATCGGTAATAAAAGGCAGTGGGGTATAGGCCCCCATCCCTCCTGTATTGGGTCCTAAGTCGTCGTCATAGGCACGCTTATGATCTTGTGCCAGAGGCATAGGATACACATTCTCACCGGAGACAAAGCACATAAACGAGAACTCGGGTCCTGTAAGGAACTGCTCAATCACGACCTCTCCCTCACCATATACTTCGTCAAGTAGCATAGAGCGAAGCGCGGTATCTGCCTGTTCGAGCGAGTCCGCCACCACGACGCCTTTGCCGGCAGCGAGTCCGTCGTACTTGAGCACCGTCGGGAACGTGCCTGCCTGCACGTAGGCGAGGGCTTGATGGTAATCGGAGAATGTACGGTAAGCGGCAGTAGGGACATCAGCCTCAGACATGAGTTGTTTGGCAAACTGTTTGCTGGACTCGATGCGTGTAGCCGCAGCTGTATGACCAAAGATAGTCAGTCCGGCAGCGCGAAACATATCCACCACTCCGGCTGCCAGTGCAGCTTCGGGTCCGACGATGGTTAGATCAACATGGTGACTAAGTGCAAAATCGCGCAAGGCGACACAATCGGTATCAGCAATAGCCACTGTTTGTGCCAACTGTGCTATACCGGCATTACCCGGGGCACAATAGATGGTGCCCACTTGAGAGGAGCGAGCTATGGCATCTACGATGGCATGCTCACGTCCTCCGGAACCTATGACAAGTACTGTTTTCATGCGTTAATCAACTGACGAATGGTTTCTACATACAAGGTGTGTTCTATCTCGTGTCCCAAACGATGTGCCTCCTCGGGATCAGAGCCCTCGTAGGGGTAGGCGCGTTGCGCTATAATCTTGCCTCCGTCAAGGCTCTCATCCACATAGTGAACGGTGACTCCCAATACTTTGACGCCATACGCCAGAGCCTGTTCGACTGCATCTTTGCCCTTGAATGCCGGAAGCAAAGAGGGATGGATATTGATGATACGTCCGGCGTAGCGGGAGAGCAGTACGGACCCTACGAGTCGCATGTAACCCGCCAAGCAAACGAGTTGCACCTGATGGCGATCGAGTTCATCTGCCAAGACGGTTTCATACTCCGCCTTGGACGCATACTCTTTGGCACGAAAAACAAAAGTGGCAGTACCGTATTTTTTAGCGCGTTCCAGCACGTACGCATCGGGGTTGTCTGTAACCAAAAGCACCACGCGAGCGTCCAATAGCCCGTTGGCACAGGCAGATACAATAGCCTCGTAATTGGTACCGTTTCCGGAAGCAAAGATAGCAAGATTGGTCATGGGAGAAGGGGGGTTAATGTTTGAAGTGACGTACGCCGGTCATCAGCATACATATTCCCAATTCATCTGCCTTGGTGATGCAATCGGTATCTCGGATAGAGCCACCGGGTTGAACGATGGCAGTTACACCATATTGGGCTGCAAGAGCCACTGTATCATCAAACGGCAGGAATCCGTCGGAAGCCAAGACGAGGTCTGTGGTATGTCCGGCAGCTTGTGCCTGACGAAGAGCAATCTCTGCCGAACCGACACGATTCATCTGACCGGCACCGACACCCAGTGTCTGTCCGTTGCGAACGACCACAATGGCGTTGGACTTGACATGTTTGACGATATTCCAGCCGAACTGCAAATCAGCCATCCGTTCAGCCGAAGGTTGTGTCTTGGTGACGCACATATCCGATGAGACGGTTTCAATCTGTGTATCCAGATGTTGAACCAGCAGTCCGCCGGTGACACTAACATACTGATGAACAGGTTCACTCGAAGGAGTCATGTCCACGCATAGTACGCGCAGATTCTTTTTGGTTGCCAATATCTCCATCGCTTCGGGTGTATAGGACGGTGCCATCACTATCTCGAGGAAGATGGGTTTCATGCCTTCGGCGATGGTGCGAGTGATTTCACGGTTGCACACCACTATGCCGCCATAGATGCTCACTGTATCTGCTTCGTATGCTTTTTGCCAAGCCTCCTCGATGGTAGCAGCCACAGCCGCACCGCAGGGGTTCATATGTTTGAGAGCGCAGCAGAAAGGTTGGGTGAAATCGCGTGCTATACACAGAGCCGCATTGGCATCTTGGATGTTGTTGTAGCTGAGTTCCTTGCCTTGCAGTTGTTGTGCAGTAGCCAGTGAGAAAGACTTGGAGGTTGGTTCGGCATAGAACATAGCCTGTTGGTGTGGGTTTTCGCCATAGCGCAAGCCCTGTTTGAGGTCAAACTCCAAGAAGAGTTTTGGGTTCAGTCCTGCTTTTTCACGCATATAAGTAGCTATACAGCAGTCGTATTGAGCAGTATGTGTATAGGCTTTGGCACTGAGTTGCAAGCGTGTGTTGAGCGTGGTATTGCCCTCAGCACGTATCTCAGCAAGGATGGTGTCGTAGTCGCTTGGGTCGCACACGACAGTTACATCGTTGAAGTTCTTGGCAGCCGAACGCAACATGGATGGTCCACCGATATCAATTTTCTCTATTGCATCCGCCATTGTTGTTTCCGGATTGGCTATCGTTTCGCGGAAGGGATAGAGGTTGACGCACACCAAATCGATGAAGTCTATATGGTTTTCACGCAGTGCCTGCAGATGTGACGGCATGTCACGCCGTGCGAGGAGTGCTCCATGCACCTTGGGATGAAGCGTTTTGACACGTCCATCACAAATCTCCGGGAAACCGGTAATCTCGCTGATACCGATGGTGTGTACCCCACCCTCCTCCAGCAGCCGTTGAGTGCCGCCGGTGGCGATGATTTCCCACCCTAAAGTCTGTAATCCTTGCACAAACGGAAGCAAACCCGTCTTGTCACTAACACTGACTAATGCTCTTTTTGCCATAATTGTATAGATTGTTTTGTGGTTGATAGACGATTATTATCACAAAGTGCGGATTTCGTTGTCTCCAGCTACGACTTCACCGATGACGGAAGCTTTGTCTCCCCACTTGGCGAGGATAGCGATAGCTTGCTCTGCATCGGAGCGCGGCATAGCCAAAACCATACCGATACCCATATTGAATATATTGAACATTTCGCGATGAGGGATATGTCCATATTGCTCCAATAGGCGGAAGATAGGCAGGATCTGCCATGTTCCTTCCTGAATGGAAAATCCCTGTCCGGGTTGCAATATGCGGGGTATGTTCTCATCAAATCCGCCTCCTGTGATATGCGCCACGCCGTGTACGTTGCATGAGCGAATGACCTCGAGCACCTGACGAACATAAATACGCGTTGGTGTGAGCAGCGTCTCACCCAGAGACTGGTTGCCCAGAACATCAAAATGAGCATTGAGGTCCAAACTATTATCGCTGAGAACCTTGCGAACCAAACTAAAGCCGTTGGAGTGTACGCCGGTGGAAGCGATACCGACCAATACATCTCCCACTTGCACATTACTTGCGTCTATCAGTTTGGATTTTTCCACCACACCTGTTGTGTAGCCGGCTATGTCATATTCACCATTCTCATACATGCCCGGCATCTCAGCCGTTTCGCCTCCTACGAGGGCACATCCCGCTTGACGGCACCCTTCCGCCACACCAGCCACGATGGCTTCCACCTTGGCAGGGATATTGTGACCAATAGCCACATAGTCTAAAAAAATGAGTGGTTCGGCACCCTGTGCGAGCACATCGTTGGCACACATAGCCACGGCGTCGATTCCCACCGTGTCGTGACGATCCATACCAAAAGCTATCTTGAGTTTGGTACCGACTCCATCTGTACCGCTGACCAAGATGGGTTCTTTGATATTGAGTTTGCTCAAATCGAACATGCCTCCAAACGAACCTATCCCACCCATCGAACCTACTCGTTGCGTGGATTTGACATGAGACTTGATTCGGCTAACTACTTCGTAACCGGCTTGCAGATTAACGCCTGCTGACTGATAATGTTGTGACATAATTAGATATTTCTTTGTTGGAAATAACGAACAGCATTCTCAAAGATAGACTGTTTCTTGTTGCCAACTATATTTTTAAATAAATTTTCTTCGTATCGTTCAGAGTGTCCCATCTTACCTAAGATCTGTCCATTCTCCGAGATAATCCCCTCGATGGCATAGCAGGAGCCGTTGGGGTTTTCGGGTGAGAGCATGGTAGCGTCTCCCTTCATCGGATCGGCATAGCGGAAAGCCACTTGTCCGTTGTCGAAGAGTTGTTTTGCCATCTCTTCGCTGACCACAAACTTACCTTCTCCGTGACTAACGGCAATCGTGTGCATATCCCCCACATGGAACGAGCTGAGCCAAGGTGAAGACACCGACTGCACGACAGTAGTAACCATCTGTGAGACATGGCGGTTGATATCGTTGCGGAACAAGGTAGGAGAGGATGTCGTTACCTGTCCGAGTTTGCCATAGGGCAACAATCCCGACTTGATAAGAGCCTGAAATCCGTTGCAGACACCTAAGATTAGTCCCTTGCGTGCAATGAGGGCTTCGATAGCCGCAGCCACATCTGCGTTGTTGAGCACATTGGCTATAAACTTACCGCTGCCATCGGGTTCATCCCCTGCGGAGAATCCGCCTGCGAGCATCAGGATATGGCAGTGGTCAATGTGTTGTTTCATCTGTTCGATGCTATCCAAGACATCTTGCGCTGTCAGATTGCGGAAGACAGATGTCACTACCTCTGCACCGGCTCTACGGAACGCTTTGGCAGAGTCGTAGTCGCAGTTCGTACCCGGGAAGATAGGTATATAGACGATAGGGTGACGTACTGCGGTACCGGGGAAGTTCCTATAAATAGGCTTGTTGAGCGATGGAGCAAACGCGGGTGCTACCGGCAAGGGTTTAGGTGCCGTCACATCCGGATAGATTTTGGCATAGGCATGGCGGCATGCGTCAAAGAGCATGGGAAGTGCTATCGTTTCACCATTGATGATAAGATGACAACCCTGCGTGACATGTCCTATACAGTAACCAAAATCCAATGGCGTAGTGGCTTCCAGCAGGATAGAACCGTAATTGTAGTCAAACAGATCGTTGGTTGATACGGTCAGTTCAGCAGCGAGAGCATTACCAAAGGAACACTTAGCGACAGCCTCACCCAAGCCACCGAAGCCAAGAGCATACGCCGAACAAACCTTACCCGCATGAATAGCCTTGGTGATCTGTTTCCAATTGCGTTTGAGACAATCGGTATTAGGCATATGGTTACTTAGAGGTGTGTGGCGAACCAGATATAAGGCGTTTCCTGCTTGTTTAAACTCAGGTGAGATGACGTGATTGGCATGAACTGTGGTAATACCGAAAGCAATCAAGGTGGGGGGTACGTTGATGTGTTCGAAAGTGCCTGACATACTATCTTTGCCTCCTATTGACGGGAGTCCCAGAGCGACTTGCATTTTCAGGGCACCCAGTAGGGCTGCTAAAGGTTTGCCATAGGTGTGGGGGTCATCCTGGCTCATACGCTCGAAGTACTCCTGATAAGAGAAACGCATTTTCTCGTAATCAGCACCGGCAGCCACCACCTTAGCGCATGCCTCCACCACAGCGTATGCAGCACCGTGATAAGGGCTCCACTCGGAGATGAAAGGATTGAAACCAAAAGCCATCACTGAAGCTGTATTGGTAAAACCGTCGGTAGGCAGTTTCTGCACACTAACCTGTGTCTCTGTCTGCTGGTACATGCCTCCAAAGGGCATCAGGACGGTGGAGCGACCGATGGTGGCATCGAAGCATTCGATCAGTCCTTTTTGTGAAGTGACGTTGGGGGACGCCAGCATGTTGCACATTTTTTCCTGTAGATTACTTCCTTGCATGTGCTGATAGAACGGATTACGCTGTTCTACCTCGTTGATGGTAGCACACGCATAATGTTTGGCTCCGGCACTATCGATAAACTCGCGGCTAAGGTCAGCCACCAATTCGTCATGGTAGAATAGGCGCATGCGTCCTGTATCGGTAACATCTGCCACATAAGTAACCTCTATGTTGTCGCGATGGCAGTATTGTTCCATCTGAGCTCTATCTTTTGCCTCTACTACAACCGCCATGCGTTCTTGAGATTCGCTAATAGCAAGTTCAGTAGGATTAAGACCGGCGTATTTGGTAGGTACACGGTCCAAATAAATATCCAATCCATCAGCTAATTCACCAATAGCCACACTAACGCCACCGGCGCCAAAGTCGTTGGATTTCTTGATTAGTCGTGTCACTTCCGGACGGCGGAAGAGACGTTGTAGTTTGCGTTCTTCGGGTGCATTGCCTTTTTGAACCTCGCTACCGCAAGTATTGATGGAGGACTCTGTATGTTCCTTGGACGAACCGGTAGCACCTCCTATACCGTCGCGGCCTGTACGACCACCCATCAGCAGAATGACATCACCTGTCTGAGGACTTTCACGCCGCACATTCTCAGCCTTGACTGCACCGACAACAGCACCCACTTCAAGGCGTTTAGCCACATAAGCAGGGTGGTAGATTTCGCGCACATGCGTGGTAGCCAAACCTATCTGGTTGCCGTAGGATGAGTATCCCGCAGCGGCTTTGCGAGAAATGAGTTGTTGGGGCAGTTTGCCATGCAAGGTACGGCTGACCGGCTGGTAGATATCGCCTGCGCCTGTGACACGCATGGCCTGATAGACATAACTACGTCCTGATAGCGGGTCGCGGATAGCACCACCTAAGCAAGTACTTGCTCCACCAAAAGGTTCAATCTCTGTGGGGTGATTGTGGGTTTCGTTCTTGAATTGAAGTAGCCATTTCTCCTTCTGTCCGTCCACATCCACATCTACATAGATGGAGCAAGCATTGTTTTCCTCGCTCACTTCCATATCATCCAGCAGCCCTTTGTGTTTCAGATAGCGGGCTCCGATTGTAGCCAGTTCCATGAGGCAGATGGGTTTTTGGTCACGCCCTAATTCGTGCCGAATCTGATGGAACATAGCCAATGACTCCTCAAATTCATTTTTCATAAAACTGTCGTCCACCTTAATCGTTTGCAATTCGGTAGTGAAGGTGGTGTGGCGGCAGTGATCTGACCAATAAGTATCGAGTATGCGCAGTTCAGTCTCTGTAGGCTGACGGTTTTCGCGTTTGAAGTAGTCCACCACTTGCTGCAAGTCGTCCTCGTTCATAGCCAATCCCCATGCTTTGCGGAAAGCGGTAAATTCGCTTGCCGGCATGGAGGTGAAGCCGTCCAAACTCTGTAGAGGAGTGATCGAAGCTTGCTGTGTATAGGTGAGTTGCGACAAGTCTTTTTCACGACTCTCTACTGCATTGATGCAATAGTGACGTATCTTGTTGAGTGTATCCTCGTCCACCGTCTCATCCAATATAATGAGGCGTCCGCTGCGAATCTCCACCTGTGCGGAAGGGTCTATGAGGTGCACGCAATCCACGGCTGAAGAAGCACGCTGATCAAACTGTCCCGGAATATACTCGGTAGCCAAATAGGGCTTGCCTGTTAGGTCGATTTGCTCCGTTACCACATCCGTCACTGTTTCGCCAAAGATGCTATATTTGCACCGCTCCAGCAATTGTGGAGTAAAACCGAACAAATCGTAGATATTCAGCAGTCGAAGGGACGATATGTGAAGCATCAGATTGAGGTTGAGCTCATGACGTAAGTTCTCTGCCTCCACACGAAACTGAGGACGTTTCTCTACAAAAATACGATAGTTTGTCATAAATATCAAATCACGGTATTTAATACTTTTTCTGTTTGTTGTCTGCGAAAGTCCGACAACTGTTTAGCCAACTCGTTGCTATGCAAAGCTAATATCTCTATTGCCAACAGAGCAGCATTCTTGGCACCATCAACAGCCACTGTAGCGACGGGTATTCCTGCGGGCATTTGTACTATGCTGAGCAGAGAGTCTAATCCATCCAAAGTCTTGGATCGGATAGGCACACCTATCACCGGTAACTGCGTAAGTCCGGCTATGACGCCTGCCAAATGGGCAGCACCACCGGCACCCGCAATGATAATGCTGATGCCTCTTTGTTGAGCCGACTCAGCCCACTCCATGAGAGCGTGCGGAGCACGATGTGCGCTGATGACGCGCTTATCCACTTCCACTCCAAACTGCTCCAAGGTATCTAAGGCTGCCTGCATCACGGGAAGGTCACTGGTTGACCCCATAATAACGCCTACTTTCATAATCGGAAAATCTAAAGGTTTGTTCTATCAATTTAAAGTACGTTTTATCAATCTTACTCCCACTCAATCGTTGCGGGTGGTTTCATAGAAATATCGTAGCAAACGCGGTTGACTCCCTTGACTTTGGTGATGATTTCGTTGCTCACTTTCTTGAGTACCTCGTAGGGTATGTCCACCCACTCAGCGGTCATGGCGTTGGTAGAATGTACAGCACGCAGAGCCACCGGATGCTCGTAGGTACGGCTATTGTCGCGCACACCCACCGTATGAACGGTGCTCAATAGGATAGCACCTGCTTGCCAAATCTTGTCATAAAGTCCCTCCTCGCGCAGGATACGAATGAAGATATCGTCTGCCTCTTGCAGGATATGCACTTTCTCAGGAGTGATGTCCCCTAAGATACGAACGCCCAGTCCGGGACCCGGGAAAGGATGGCGACCAATGAAACTCTCGTCCAATCCGAGGGCACGTCCTACTTCACGCACTTCGTCCTTGTAGAGCGATTTGAGTGGTTCGCAGAGACTTAGATGGAGCTGTTCGGGCAGTCCGCCTACGTTGTGGTGAGACTTGATGACCTGTCCTTTGGCGTTTTTGGACTCAATTACGTCGGGGTAAATAGTACCTTGCGCCAACCATTTGGCACCTTCGATTTTCTTGGCCTCTTCCGAGAATACTTCCACAAAATCGCGACCAATGATTTTACGTTTTTGTTCAGGGTCGCATACGCCGGCAAGGTCGGTGTAGAAACGCTGACTGGCATCGATACCTTTGACGTTCAGACCAAGCACTTTGTAGTGCTCCAAGACATCGGTAAACTCGTTTTTGCGAAGCAGGCCATGGTTAACAAAGATACAGGTTAGTTGATTACCTACAGCGCGATGGATTAACATAGCAGTGACCGTGGAATCTACGCCACCGCTCAAACCAAGAACAACGCGGTCAGAACCCAATTGTTCTTTCAGTTCCAGGACTGTCTTTTCGACAAATTGTTTAGCATCAATCATAGTATTTGCTATTAAAAAAGAAATAGAAACTTAGTTTTGTGAATAGTTGGGGGCTTCACTGGTGATAGTGATGTTGTGCGGATGGCTCTCGACCATACCATTGGCGGTAATGCGAATAAACTTAGCCTGCTGCAGTTCCTCGATGGAACGTGCTCCCACATATCCCATTCCGGCACGCAGACCGCCCATGAGTTGGTAGATTGTTTCGGACACACTGCCCTTGTAGGGTACACGTCCCACGATACCTTCCGGGACCAGTTTGCTTACATTCTGTTCGCCGGCTTGGAAGTAACGGTCAGCCGATCCGGCTTTCATCGCGTCGATAGAGCCCATGCCGCGATACGCTTTGAACTTACGTCCGTTGTAGATGATCGTATCTCCGGGAGCCTCTTCGGTGCCGGCAAACATACTGCCACACATCACGCAATTGCCACCGGCTGCCAGAGCTTTGACCACATCACCTGAGTAGCGCAATCCTCCATCCGCAATAACAGGCACACCCATTTCACGCAGCGCAGTAGCTGCATCGAAGATAGCCGTCAGTTGGGGTACTCCCACACCCGCGATGATGCGGGTTGTACAAATAGAGCCGGGACCTATACCTACCTTGACGCCATCAGCACCATTTTGAGCAAGGTACTTGGCAGCTTCAGCGGTTGCTACATTGCCAACCACAACATCCAAATGAGGATATTTAGCCTTGATGGTACGTAGTGCCTCCACTATATTGCGTGAGTGACCGTGTGCGGAATCCAGAACGATAGCGTCCACACTCTCCTTGACCAAAGCAGCTACGCGCTCCATGTAGTTGGGTGTGATACCCACTCCCGCAGCTACGCGCAGACGCCCTTTGCTATCCTTGCAGGCATTGGGAAAATCGGTGAGTTTGGTGATATCCTTGTAAGTAACTAGTCCCACGAGTTTACCCGCCTTATCGACAACAGGCAGTTTCTCTATACGGTGCTCTTGCAGCACTTCGAGTACGCTCTGTTGGTCTGTATTAGTGATGGTGACGAGGTTCTTGCTGGTCATCACTTCATCTATTGGACGACTCATATCGGTCTGAAATCGCAAATCGCGGTTGGTCACTATACCCACCAATTTGCTCGTTTCGTCCACCACGGGAATACCTCCGATATGGTTGTCGTGCATAAGTTGTAGAGCATCTCCCACAGTCTGTTGGCGATGAATAGTGATGGGATCATCTATCATGCCATTTTCTGCACGTTTGACACGGCGCACCTGTACCGCCTGCTCCTCAATGCTCATGTTCTTGTGTATCACACCTATACCTCCCTCTCGAGCTAAAGCAATAGCCATCTGAGCCTCTGTGACCGTATCCATGGCTGCAGATACAACAGGGATGTTCAGATTGATGTTTCGGGAGAACTTAGCCTTCAGACAGACTTCGCGGGGAAGCACCTCTGAATAAGCCGGAACGAGCAGGACATCGTCGAATGTGAGTCCTTCTTGCATGATTCTTTCGGTAACTAATGACATGACTTATAATGATTATTCTGGGTTAATTCGATGGTTGCAATAGTAACATCTAAGGATGCCATACGGATCCATGTATGCACGATGAGGTACATTCTCTGCGCCACTGATACAGCGACGGATATTGGAACAAATATGGTCGGTAAGGCATATATCGTCTCTGTTTTTCTCGACCTGATTGCGCCACTGCAAGAGGGTGTAAATGAGTGCCATGCGGACAAACTTACCGTTCTCTACTTGGCGGAAGTATGCAGCGCGTGGGTCAGCATCCACCCCCATGGTGATTTCGTTCACGCGTGGTAGAGGGTGCATTACTATCATGTTTTGTTTAGCCAGTTTCATTTTCTCTTCGTCCAATATGTACGTGTCTTTTAGGCGCTCGTACTGATCTTTATCTGCAAAACGCTCCTGCTGTACGCGCGTCATGTATAGGACATCCAAACGGGGCATTGCTTCTTCGATGGTAGCTGCTTCTTCGCAATCGCCTGCCAGTTCGCTTTTGAGATGAGAAGGCAATTTGAGTTCATTAGGAGAAATCAGAATGAAACGAACCCCCTCGTAGCGGTGCATGGCTTTGATGAGCGAGTGCACGGTACGACCGTATTTGAGGTCACCACAAAGACCGATAGTCAGGTTATCAAAGTGCCCCAATTCGCGGCGGATGGTGAGTAAGTCCGTCATCGTTTGCGTTGGGTGTGAGTTGCCTCCGTCACCGGCGTTGATAACAGGCACGCGAGCAAACTCGGCAGCGATACGCGGAGCGCCCTCCTTGCTGTGACGCATCGCCACAATATCGGCAAAAGCAGAGATGACACGTATGGTGTCTGCTACCGATTCGCCCTTGCTCACGGACGATGAGTTGGCATCAGAAAAGCCCAGCACATTGCCACCCAGTTCCATCATAGCAGCCGTAAAACTAAGACGAGTGCGCGTACTGGGTTCATAAAACAACGTGGCGAGTGTTTTGCCATGACAAGAGTCTGTGTACATTTCCTTGTGTGCAATGATATCCAAAGCACGATTCATGATGATATCTATCTCCTCGATAGTCAGATCAACGGAATCAATTAAGTGACGCATAGTAGTTGGGAAGTTAGAGGTCAGTTCATCCAGCTCTCATCGCTTGGGTTGTTGCGGAAGCGAATGAGGCGTTGTTTATCACTATCGGCTATGTACCCCTCAGCGGCTGCCACTTCGACGAGGGTGTCTAAATTGGATAAGCTATGATTGGTTAATCCTGCTTCGTGAAGGCGATCCAAGCTTTTTTGCATCCCATAAGTAAAAATACTGACGATACCCAACACTTCGGCCCCTGCCTGACGGAGCACCTGTGCCACTTCGATACAACTACCGGCGGTAGAGATTAAGTCTTCCACGATGACTACTTTTTGTCCGGGAAGCAGTTTGCCTTCGATTTGGTTTTGGCGTCCATGGTCTTTAGCGCCACCCCGTACATATCCCATAGGAAGATTGAGAAGGGTAGCTGTGATGGCTGCGTGGGCTATGCCGGCAGTGGACGTTCCCATCAGTATCTCCACATCAGGATACTCACGTTGGATCGTTTCGGCGAGTCCTTGTTCCACATCCTGACGAACGGACACGTCGCTCAGTGTGAGACGGTTATCACAGTAGATAGGACTCTTTATGCCACTTGCCCAAGTAAAAGGTTCGTTGGGACGAAGAAATACGGCATGGATTTTCAGCAGATCGACTGCTATTTGCTCTTTGGTTATCATAGTACAAATTCCTTTATGCATCTCTTGTAGGCTGCTATGGGGTCATCGGCAGCAGTGATAGGGCGACCAACGACGATATAGTCGCTGCCTAATGTCTTAGCTTTAACCGGAGTCGTTACGCGCACCTGATCACCCACTTGTCCATCGGCAAAACGTATACCGGGGGTTACGGTAAGGAAGTTCTGCCCGCAAGCGCGTTTCACCATGTCTGTTTCCAGTGGGGAACAAACCACGCCATCCAGTCCGGCAGTTTGAGCACATTGGGCATAGTGTGTCACCACATCGCTCATGGAACCCTCAATGAGCAAGTCGTCGTGCATGCGCTCCTCGCTGGTGGAGGTCAGTTGCGTGACTGCCAACAGGATAGGACGTGAACCGTCTTCGCGCGTCAGCCCTTCGACGGCAGCACGCATCATCTCTTGCGTACCGGCAGCGTGCAAATTGCACATATCTATATCCAAGCCACTAAGCACAGCCATAGCTTTTTTGACCGTATTGGGTATATCGTGAAGCTTGAGGTCCAAAAAGATTTTATGCCCGCGGCGTTTGAGTTCTCTAACGATAGCCGGACCTTCGGCATAGAAAAGCTCCATACCCACTTTGACAAAAGGTTTACAATCGGTGAACTGATCCAAAAAAGCGTAGGTGGCTTCGGCAGAAGCGAAATCGCATGCTATGATAACGTCTTTATTCATTGACACAAGCTATTATATCTTTTATATTATGTATATGGAGTCTATCCATCACTTTAGGCAGATCTTCGATGATCTGTTTGCATGCCAAGGGATTCACTAAGTTCTGTGCCCCTATCTCGACAGCCGTAGCACCGGCCATCATCATCTCTATCACATCTTCGGCGCGACTGACACCACCACAACCTATGATAGGCAATTGGCAAGAACGAGCCACTTGGTTCACCATACGTACTGCCACAGGAAAAATACCCGGTCCCGAATAACCACCGTAACGATTAGCAAGGACGGGTTGGCGGCGAGCTATATCGATACGCATACCTAAGATGGTGTTGATAAGACATAGGCCATCGGCACCGGCATCTTGGCATGCCCGTGCTATTTGGGTGATATCCGTAACGTTGGGTGACAGTTTGATGTAGATAGGCTTATGCGTAACGGCCTTGACCGCCTGAGTGACCTGAGCCGCAGCCTGAGGTTGCGTACCAAAAGCCATACCGCCATTATGAACATTGGGACAGGAGATATTGACTTCGATGATGGCAACACCGTCTGTTTGGTCCATTTGGCGGGCAGCAAATACATAATCATCTATGGAGAAACCGCTGATATTGGCGATGATAGGTTGGTGAAACACCTGACTTAGTTGCGGTATCTCGTTGTCAACCACCACTTTCACCCCCGGGTTTTGCAGACCAACGGCATTAAGCATGCCGTAATTACCGCACTCGGCTATGCGAGGTTGTGGATTGCCGTAGCGTGGTTCGGGAGTTGTTCCTTTGATAGAGATGGCACCTAAACAATCGATGTCATACCATGCAGTCATTTCTCTGCCGAAACCAAACGTTCCGGAGGCAGGGATGACCGGATTGTTGAGTCGGATGCCACTTAGTGATGTTTCTAATCTATTCTCCATGATAGTTATCAAATGTCGGTTGTCAGTTCGGTATTACGAAACACAGGTCCCTCTTTGCAAACTCGCTGAGGACCGTACTGCGTTTGGATCGTGCAACCCATGCACACACCAAATCCGCACCCCATACGTGCCTCCAGACTTAATTGTCCGTCTTGGGTCATTTGTGCCAATAGGGCTCGAAGCATGGGCAGAGGTCCACAGGCGTAATAGTAACTATAATGATCAGGGATGGCATCGGTAACCAGTCCACGGATGCCACAACTACCATCCATAGTTGCCACTTGCACGGTACAACCCAACCGGGTGAACTCATCCGCCAATATGACGTCCTTGTCACTATTGAACCCCAACAGCACTTGGGGTGCCTTGCCGCTCATACGGAGGCGTTTTGCCAAACCCAACAAAGGTGGCACACCTACTCCACCCCCTATCAAAAGAGGACTATCCCCACACGGACGTATGTCGTAGCCGTTACCCAATCCTGTCAATACATTCATCGATACACCCACTTCAATCCGGCTCATATATCGTGTGCCCTCGCCTACCACTTTATAGACAATTCGCATTTCATCTTCGCTCCAATCACACACCGAAATAGGGCGACGAAGGAACAGTCCCGGGAGTTGTAGATTGACAAACTGCCCCGGAGCGGTGATGGCTGCCGTGTTGCCTCTAAGACGCATGCTCCAAATGCCGGATGCTATCTGCTCATTGCAGGTGACTATGTATTGAGTTTGAGTCATTGCCTATTAAACCTATCTATATAAAATAGAGAGCGAGGTTATCCCGCAGAATACCCTCGCTCTATTGATTTGTCACACTCTCGCATTGCTGAAGACGCTTCTCCCTCACGATTTGAGGGATAAAAACCCCTGTAGCCTTTGGTGAGATAATGCGGAGAGTGTTCATAGTGAATTATCTTGTTACGTTTGCGAGTGCAAAGGTACAACAATTTTTTGATACTGCCAAATTTTCGAGTAATAAATTTTGCATTTTGCATCCTGCATTGTGCACCTTCCCCTTCAGGGGGTCGTGGGGCTTATTCTGCCATACACTTCCCAACCGGCAAAGGGTGTAGAATGTCCCAGGCTGATAAACTGCTCCGGACTGATCGTATAGTGGGCATCCAAATCCACACGAATCGTTTCGCCGTAATCCTTAAGCCGCATGATACGGCGTGGGTTAACGGTCATAGCGTCAATCACCGTCTGCCAATCCACCAAACCGGTACGAACAACGTATGTGTAAAGCAACGGTAAAGCTGTCTCAATGCCCACAATACCAAATGCGCTGTGTTCCAGTCCGCGATTTTTCTCCTCAGCAGCATGCGGGGCATGATCGGTGGCAATACACTCAATAGTGCCGTCACACAACCCTTCCAACAAGGCTTCTTTATCCGCTTGCGAGCGCAGGGGTGGGTTCATCTTCCAACAACCATCTTCCCGCAGATTGTCTTCGGTCAAAATCAAATAATGAGGTGCTGTTTCGCAGGACACCGGCAGTCCACCCTTCTTTGCTTGACGAACAATATCTACACTTTCTCGAGTGGATACATGGCATATATGCAGGCGACACCCCGTGTCAGCGGCAAGGTTGACATTGCGATCCACCTCACGCCATTCACTCTCGGAGCAAATACCCCGATGTCCATGTTCGCGAGCATAACGTCCATCGTGTATATATCCTCCCCGTAACAGTTCATTGACTTCGCAATGCTCCACCAAAATACTATCCACAGCTCGGCAACGAACCATGGCTTCACGCATGAGTTCGGCACTCTGAATGCCACGTCCGTCATCCGAAAAACCCACCACATGAGGGGCTAAAGCCTCCATATCGACAAGTTCGCCTTCGCCTTTCTGTCCCTTGGTGATACACGCATACGGATGAACACGGATGGCAGCATCACGTTCTATGATATCCAACTGTACTTGGAGATTGCTTAGCGAATCGGGGGCAGGATTGAGATTGGGCATGGTACATATATCCGAATACCCTGCCTGACGGGCAGCAAGAGTACCGGTACGGATGGTCTCTTTGTACGAATAACCCGGCTCACGCAAATGCACATGCACATCCACCAATGCAGGAATTTCTATAATTCCGGAGGGGTAAGTCATTTGATTTAAGGTATGTTCTATAAATTAGTTTTTATGTTTTTTACATTGATAGACTCCTTGTTTCGGTCGCTTTTGAAATAATTTTTGTATCTTGCTTCGTCAGAGCAAACATCGCCAAGGAATGACCACGGTCATTAAGGGCTCAGTTGCTCTTCCTCTCCCCACCACGCAAGCGTGTCGGGGAC
>JAGHSR010000074.1 GCA_018065765.1 Candidatus Colicola coprequi | reverse complement strand
AGAGTTTGAAGTCGCAGTTGAACAGCATAAGCGGGATGGCAATAGGCACAGCGAGCGACATGATGGTCGATTGCAGGCTATTGAACGTTTTGGCGGCAGGGTTGGCCGTCAGTACGCCATTGACCAAGATTTCCGGTTCAAAATTTACGAAGCCTGTCAGGGCGAACAAAATTCCCACGGCATACGCCATAACGACGGTGCCGATTTTTTGCATCCAAGTCCAATGTTTGAATCCCTCAATGATAAGGATAGGCATGAGGATGTACAAGATGATGATTAGGTATGCACGAATCATTTTACAACAATTTTTGATTAGTTTCTTTTTAGTTTTCTCAGCTGGTACAAGTACTCCTGGAAAAACATCCAGAAGGGCAAAGTGATAAAAAGCGAGAGCGGAATGAGCACAAACTGCACGAGCCACTGCACCGAGTTGTGAAAAGCCGGATCAGAAATAGTATGTTGTATGATGAGCCAGATAATCCAAAGGGGTGCAGTGATGACAGCGCTAATCAGGAACAGAGGTGATAGCGCGATTAGGGCTGTGAGCAGTAGCCATTTAGGTATTTTGTGTTTTTTAAATCGATTGAAAGGAGCGGGCGGATTGTCAAGGAGCCGCTTGATGTTGGTTTCGTAATTTTCGTCATCGGGAACCCACAATATCTGTTCGCGCATGCGTTGTGTCAGTTCATCGCGTAGGTGCAGCATCATTTGCGGTTCGGTGAGTTGTTGCGACCGGAACTCGCGCACGCGTTGCGTGACGTTGATAGGAGCACCGATATTGACGGTAAGGGAGTCCCATAGATGGAAGTAGTCACCGTACTCCAGTCCGACGGGCACGATGTAGATATTGCGTTGTTGTCCGTGTTTTTCGTTGGCACGTAGGGCGATACGGAAAATGCCTTTGCCCAAGGGGAGCAGCGAATGTTTAGGACGGTGTGTGCCTTCGGGCAGAATGCAGAATGGAACTCCATCGCCGAGGGTATTGACAGCGTTCTCGAGCGTTTCGTCGTTATGACGCAGTTCATCTACGCCATCGCGCATGCGGTTGATGGGCATGATTTTGAGCCCATGCAGTAGCCAAGTGAGGCGTTTGTTCTTCTTGAAAATATCAGCCCGTGCCACAAACACTTTGTGTCCGTGGTTGATGGTGAGGATGGCGAGCGCATCTTGGAGAGCATTGGTGTGATTAGGTGCGAAGATGACAGCCCCGTCGGAGGGGATATTCTCCTTGCCTACGTACTGAATGCGGCGGTAGGAATGTCGAAAAACCCAATCGACGAGATGCTTAAAAAAGCTATAGATACTATCGTGATCTTGTATTCGAGCCATTTTTCCATGAGAAAAACGCCAACAAAGGTACTACATTTTGCTGAGATACACAAAATTTTCTTTGTATAAAATATTAATTGTTGTTAATCAACGCATCATTTATCAAGAATGCAGAGAATAGAGAGAGTGTGAAGGTATGTTAAAATTTCTTAAATGTTCCACGAAATTTGTTGCGCTATCCACCCGTCATCCACCCGTAATCCACCCGTGATTTGCGCGTGGAACAATTGAAAAAGACCCTATCCCGACTCTTTCCATCATCGGGCAAGGGGGAGGGAGAGGGCGATGTCGTAGGCGCGCAGGTAGAAGGGGAAGAAATGTTTCCACTCAGCCTGTTCCGCTATCGTTTTGGCAGCACGCCGAGCGGCTGCAATCTCCTGTTTGGATGCGGATAGATATTCCGTAATCAGGTGGGCAATCTCGGTTACTACGGTGTGGTAGTTGCTATCGTTGCGTTCCACTACGGCAACGCCATTGGCAAGCAGTGGAATAGGGCTGGGGAGCAGGTTCTTAGCCCATAAGCCGAAACCGCTGAGGGAAGTGGTGATGGTGGGAACGCCGAAGGCGATGCTCTCTAAGGGAGTGTATCCCCACGGTTCGTAATAGGATGGGAAGACTGTAGCATCCATGCCGATGAGCAGGTCGTAATAAGTGCGGGCAAAAACAGGGTTATGTCCATTGAGATAATGGGGAACGAAGATGACTTGCAGGTTGCCGAATTGTATGTTTTCGTGTTCAAGATACGGAATAAGGACAAAGGCGACGATGCGTCGGTTGCCGGTTGTTTCGGTTGCCAGTTGCTTCATAGAGTCGATGAAAACATCAATTCCCTTGTTGCGCCATTCGAGGCGTCCTGCCGTGCAGATGAAGAAAGCGTCCGTTGTGCACCCCGCTACTTTAGCCAATGCCTTGCGTGCTGCGGTTCGACGAGCTGTGAAGGCTGCTGCTTTGGGTACAAAATCAGGACAAAAACCGTTCGGTGTGACGATGTCCACCGGTCGTTCGAGCAGTTGGTGGCATTCGCGTGCGGTCAGTTCGGATACGGTGGTAAAACAGTCCGCCACGTGTGCGGCTTGTTTCTCGGCAGAGTGTTTGCTGATTAGGCCTAACTCCTGAGCCATTTGGTCACCATGGTATCCGGTGAAATAGTCGTATAGCGGTTTGCCATTTCCGGCTATGGAGCGTCCTATACCGGTGGCATGGGTAGTGAAGATTGTGCGAACGGAAGGTGCGAAGGCACGCAGGTAGAAGAGTGCGAACGCCGTTTGCCACTCGTTGGCATGTGCTACTATCTGAGCGGCAGGTTCGCTATGGTTGATAAACGACGCATAATGAGCTATCACTTCCCCGGCAGCGTAACCAAACAAGCATGAGTCGTCGTAGTCGCCGTGAGCAGCGTGGCTCTGCACACCAAAGTGCTGCCAAGCCCAACCGTAGATGTCGTTTTTGCGTTCCCAAAGGTGATCGTAGCGGATAAGAACAGCGATAGGATTACCCGGAACGAGCCAACGACCTATGCGAATAGGGTGGTCGAAAGCAGGGAAGGACGAGAGGACGGATGGATCTTCGTGAAAATAAATATCCGACTGTTTGCCCAAATCGGGTCCCACGAAGATAACATGGTCAGGGAAGTGCTGTTGCATGGAGGCAGCGCGCGTAGAGAGGACGGCATAGATGCCGCCTACTTGGTTGCAGACTTCCCAACTGGTTTCAAAAATATAATTCGGTAACATTAGCGCGGAGTGTTGTCTTTTGCCAGCTTAGTGACCATCCCTAAGGTGTTCATTCGTTCGGGAATGAAGGCAAAGTGGTTGTTGGATGTTTGTACGAGAGGCATGCGCCAAACTCCCTCAGCGGTAGCCCAATAGAGGCGATTGTCGGCACCATCTACCATAAACGCGGATACTTCGTCGGAACAGATTTTTACCGGATCGCTTCCGTTGGCGTTGGCTACATAGAGTCCATGACTACGATAGTAGAGTTTGCGTCCCAAACGATCTACAGTGTCGGGGGTTAGGCTAAGAAGGGTATTAGCCTCCGGATAGGTGGCTAAGGAGGGTGTTTCTACGCGATTGTCAGTGAACAAGCGCTGCCGGTAGGCGGAACCATCGTGGAGCATGAGTAGGGCAACGGCGGGTTGGTCGTGGACGAAGAGTTGTTGCTCAATGGGGTAGGTTTCCTTGCCAAGGGTGACCTCTAAGCGCACGGGGATAGAAGTACTGTGTCGGGTGAAATAGACGGATATCTGTTTGTCTGTCGTTGTACCTTGAACGAGGACAGTACTGGTAGAGTCTAATGTCCACTGATAGGCAATGGGATAGTCGAAGGGGTTCCAAACACCGGCAGTTAAAGTGACGGGTTCAAAAATCAATATGGAGTCTGTGCCCACAGCAAATCCCGGAACGGAGTCCACTACTTCGATGGTGGAGACATACGTTTTGCTTTGCGATTTATAGGAGGCAGTGAGTGTAACGGTATAAGAGCCTGCTTTTTTGTAGGCATGATTAGGACTCTTGTTGGTAGAAGTGGCATTATCGCCAAAGTTCCACGACCAATCTTCGCCACCGTAACTGGTGTTGATGAATGTGACGGTTTCTCCCGCCTTGGGGTGTTGGGGGGTGTATGTAAACTCGGTGGTAATATGCTTGCAAGCCGTGGCAAGGGCTAACAATGTGATGCAAAAAACGTGTATATGTTTCATTGGATTAGTGAATTGATTGCTTGTTTGTTGTGTGCCATGTCATCGGCGGCATTGAGCCATGTGATGGAGGGGTCGCGACGCCACCAAGTGAGTTGCCGTTTGGCATAGTGACGTGAGTTCTGTTGTATCATTTCGACGGCTTTGTCCAGGGTCCATTCGCCGGTGTAGTATAGCCACAGTTCCTTGTATCCTACGGTGTTGAGGCTATTGGGCAGGGGTGTGTTGGGCGACAGGTTCATAGCCTTAAACGCTGCGATGGCCTCGTCGAGAAGCCCTTGCTCCATCATGGTCAAGACGCGTCGATTGATGCGGTCGTATAGTTCTTCCCGCTCGCGCTGCAGACCTATCCGAATGAATCGGTACGGGGTGTCTGTTCGGATCTTTCCCTTGCGGAACTCGGAGTAGGGTTGTCCGGTAGTCAGACTCACCTCCAAACAGTGCATCAGCCGTTGTGGGTTCTGTTGGTCCACCTGATTCCAGTAGTCGGGGTCAAGGGTTTGCACCTGCTGTTGGAGCCAAGGAAGCCCTTTCTCACGGTAGGTGTCTCGGCAGTAGCGTTGGGTGGCTTCACTGACGGAAGGTATATCGTCCAGTCCGTTGCAAAGGGCGTCTATGTAGAGTGTGCTGCCGCCCGTGACCAGTGCCAAAACCTTGCCGGAAGGAGTGAGTGAAGAGAGCAAATGGTGTGCGTCTCGCTCGTATTGTCCGGCGTTGTAGGTCTGTGAGAGAGTGTGCGTGCCTACGAAATAATGCTTGATGCGCTGTTGTTCCTGCTGTGTGGGTGCGGCTGTACCGATGGGTAGGTCGCGATATATTTGCCGCGAATCAGCACTGAGGATAGGACATGTATATTGCTCAGCCAGAGCCAGACTCAGCTCCGTCTTACCGACGCCTGTAGGGCCCAGTATGACGAGAACATTAGTCATTTAGAACATACTGCCGTCTTCAAAACTCAAGTCCTGAAAGCCTTCCATATCGAGGTCTTCCTCGTTGTACTTGCTGTCACCGAAGAACTCTTCGTCCATTTCCCATTCGGCCTTGCCATCCTTGTTCACTATGCCCTCGAGCATGTCTTCGTGGTGCAGTTGTTCGGGGGCTTTGCCACGTTTTTCTACGCATGTAACCCCGTCCATGCTGCCGGATTTGATCTCGCGCAAACTGCCGAAGAAGTAGCGTTCGTACATGGGGTCAAATATGTAAATAAGGCGTTGCCCCTGCTCATCAAGCAGTTCGCTCAAGCGGGTCTGTTCCATGACCAGATTATCGTACTCGAAACTATTGTCCATTTCCACGAGAGTGACTTCCTGCTCTTTTTCCCAGCGTTCGTTGCACATAAAGAACGAGGTCATTTGGTCATCCGGATATTTGACAGCGGCCAAGATGGCTTTGTGTAAGTCTAAAAAGGAGGCCTCGCTATCAGCCTCAAACACAAGGCGAAAATCGTCAATGTCTTCGTACGAAAAAGTAATACGATAAATCGTTTTGTTAGAAAAGGTTAAATGGGTTGTTTATGTTAAATTTGCCACAAAGATACAACAAAATTTTGATATTCCAAAAAAAAGTTGTACTTTTGCGGACGAATATAAAAATATCTGTATGGAGAAACTAATTGTAATAGCTGAAGAGGGCGAGCGCAGTTTGATAGAGAAATATCTGCCGGGTTGTGAATGCCCTATCAAGGTTACCGGAGTTGGTGCTATCAATATCATCCGCAGTTTGCAGGATGTACCGCGTGATACGCACGTGATTAACATCGGTTATGCGGGTAGCAGTAATTTTGACATTGGCACTTTGGTTCAGGTGAACGAAGTAAGACTCAATCACCCCAATGTGCAGTATCCTGAGCCGGTGCTGACCTTAGACCCGATAGACGACGGTATGTTCAGTATCGCTGACCGTAAGGCAGTATGCTACTCCAATTGTGATTTTGTGTTGGAGTCGAAGTACACAGACTGTGTGTTTGATATGGAACTGGCGTTTATCGCTTCGTTAGGCTTTCAGCAGGTTAGCGCGTTCAAGTTGGTAAGTGACAATCTGAGTTTGCATGCTTATCACGAGTTAACGCACGGGGTGGAAGAGGCGTAAGCGTGTACAATGTGTTTGACCAGCGGGTGGCGAACGATATCCTTTTGGTTAAACTCAATCGTGCAGATACCGGTGATGTCAGTCAGTCGTTCTACGGCATCTTTGAGTCCGGACTTTTGGCTGGCAGGTAGGTCAATTTGTGTCAAGTCGCCTGTTACAATCATTTTCCCTCCTATTCCCAAGCGGGTGAGAAACATTTTCAGTTGTGCCGTGGTGGTGTTTTGGGCTTCGTCCAAGATGACTACGGCATCGGCTAATGTGCGTCCACGCATAAACGCCAAAGGGGCTATTTGTATGATGCCGCGCTCCATGTATTCGTTGAGTTTGGTTCCCGGAATCATGTCCTGTAAGGCATCGTAGAGGGGTTGAAGGTAGGGGTCGATTTTCTCTTTCATGTCTCCGGGTAAGAATCCCAGTTTCTCTCCTGCCTCGACTGCGGGGCGTGAGAGGATAATTTTTTTGACTTCGCGATTTTTGAGTGCACGGACAGCTAAAGCGATGGCTGTGTATGTTTTGCCGCTGCCGGCAGGTCCGATGGCAAAGAGCAAGTCGTTGTCGGAAAAGGCATCCACCAGACGTTGTTGGTTGATGGAGCGGGCTACGATGGATTTGCCATTTACGCCGTGGAGGATAAGGTTATCGCTCAAACTGACTTCAGGTTTTTCTCCGTGCAATAGTTTGAGTATGGTTTCTTCGTCAAGTGTATTATGCCGAATGCAAAAGTCCTCTATTTTGCGGAGGTTCTTTTCGAAGTCCTCTATAGCCTGCTCTGCACCGGTCACTTTGATTTGATACCCTCGTGCAATCATTTTGATGCGGGGGTGTTGATTTTTCAGGCAGTTGATATTCTGATTGTTCACGCCATAGAAAGTGGCTGTGTCTAAAGCTTCGTTGAGATTGAGAATAACTTCCATAGGGTTGTAT
>JAGHSR010000039.1 GCA_018065765.1 Candidatus Colicola coprequi | reverse complement strand
GGCTCGTGAGATGGATCAATTGCTTCCCTATAAGTATGTCACCATCACTTTGGCTATGCAAGTGCTGGAGGATTTGGGAATTTGCGAGATCAAGGTTGATGAGGATAAAACGAAGCGTTTACATTTCACAGCATCCGGTCGCGAGTTGTATGAGCGAATACTCCCGTTGCTGATGAATCCGGTGAAGAAGAGTTTCTATTGTGACGAGGTACGCGCAGATTTTGCCATTTCCGGCATCAATGCGCTGAGCCACTATTCGATGTTAGCTCCGGAGCGAATGCAAACACTGGCGGTAGAAGAGAGAGGTGTAAATCTAAAGGCAAAAGATACGCCATTTATTGGTATGAATTCATGGGATGGAGCGTACCGAATAGAGATTTGGAAATATCCTCCCATTGCAAAGAATGGAGTAGTAGATAAGCTCTCGTTGGTACTCACTCTGATGAACGATGACGACCCACGAGTACAGAAAGAACTGAAACAAATGATTGAGTCATTATGGTAGAAGGAATTGAACTTTTTCGTGATGCGATGGCCGACTACGCCGATAACTACATTATCATTGGCGGTACTGCCTGCAATATTATATTGGATGGATCTCCTATGCCACCCAGACCTACTCGCGACATTGACTTGATTGTGGTGGTAGAGAAAATCAGTCGCGAGTTTGTGGAGACATTTTGGAAGTTTGTTCGTGATGGTGGTTATGAACCTGCCAAACGAACCTCTGTATGTGGAGAGCAGGTCTATGCGCTCTATCGCTTCGTTGCGCCAAAGCAGGCCGGCTATTTCATCATCGCCGAGATTGTCAATATCCTTGTGGATGAACGCTATTTGGCTGAGGACGGCAAACCCGCTCTGGAGAAGATGCACCTCATCAGTTACGATCCCGTTCACCATGGCTATTTGGAACTCGGCGGCAGAGTCGGTAACGCTTTCTCAGACGGCAAGAAGTTGAAATAAAAATCCTCCCCTAAGTGAAATGTTTATGAAGCCAAAAACATATCGTTGTTCAAAAGGAGTTATATACTACTGGGTTAACGAATTGTCAAAGGAGCGTAAGACCCTTGTGTTTCTTCCCGGCTTGACAGCAGATCATCGGCTTTTCGACAAGCAGGTGGATTACTTTGAGTCTCGATATAACATCATCGTGTGGGATGCTCCGGGGCATGGCGCATCACGGCCATTCACGCTGTCCTTCTCGTTGGAAGATAATGCTCGGTGGTTGCATGAGATATTGTGCGCCGAAGGTGTCGAACACCCCATTTTGGTAGGGCAGTCTATGGGTGGCTATGTGGCTCAAATGTACATGCAGCTGTATCCCCATTCCGTCAAGGCGTTTGTGTCTATTGATTCTGCGCCCCTCCAGCGTCAATATCTCTCTGGATTTGAAATATGGTGCCTCAAGCATGTGGAGAACATGTATCGTTGGTATCCTTGGGAGCGACTGAAAGTGGCAGGTGCTCGTGGATGTGCCGTGTCGGAATATGGTCGTCAGCTGATGCTTACGATGTTATCCGGCTATGCCCATGGCGAATATGCCTCATTGGCAGCTCACGGCTATCGTATATTGGCAGAGGCCATTGAACTGAATCTGCCTTACGAAATCGATTGCCCGGCGATGCTTATTTGTGGAGAAAGAGATATGGCAGGTTCTGCCAAACGATACAATGCCGAGTGGACCAAGCGTACCGGAGTACCACTTGTTTGGGTACCCAATGCAGGGCACAATGCCAATACCGATCAACCGGAATTGGTAAATTCGTTGATAGAAAAAATGCTACTAAAACGTGCCGCTTGCAGCTTGGACGAGCACTCGAAGGAACACCAGAGAAAAGAATAGAACGTGGTTGCTGGCCTTGTAGAGGAAGGGTAGGGCAAGGTAAGCATGGTAGTCTCAAATCTCAGTCTCAGTTGCAGAAACGGACTCGATTTTTTACATATCCCTTCTTTTAGACTTTATAACTAATTGATAATAAGATATATAT
>JAGHSR010000023.1 GCA_018065765.1 Candidatus Colicola coprequi | reverse complement strand
AAAAACTAATAAATAGATTATGGACTATATATCAGAACGAGAGCAAATTGTGTTGGAGTACTTGGACAGTCATGCTATTTCATACTCTGTATATCATCATCCCGAAGGCAAGACGATTGAAGAGGCTAAACGATGGTGGAAGAATGATGGTTCTATTCATTGCAAGAACATTTTTCTTCGCAACCACAAGGGGAATCAGCATTATTTAGTGTGCTTTCATTGCGATCATGATTTAGATATTCATGATTTGGAACAGCGTCTTAAAGCGGAACTCATGGCAGCCGGATTTAATTCACCGGGGAAACTCAGTTTTGCTTCTCCCGAACGTATGGAACGTTATTTGGGATTGGAACCCGGTAGTGTTTCGCCCTTCGGGCTCATCAATGACACAGAGAATCATGTCATCCTCTTTCTGGACGAAGTGTTGCAGGATGCACCCTCACTCAGTTTTCATCCTAACGACTGCCGAGGAACGGTCGTCATTGAGCAGCAGCAAATGCGTCATTACTTAGACACCATCGGCAACCAATACCGTTTCATGAAATTATATTAGGCGTGCTCTACCACCAACCAATAGGCACTACGTGCCGTCCACTAACCACCAACTACTATTCAGCATGGAAAATCTGCTTGGAAAAACATTAGATGAACTGACCGCTATTGCCTTGAAAGTTGGTCTGCCACGATTTGCCGGCAAACAACTCTCTGATTGGCTCTACCATAAGCGCGTTAGAAGCATTGACGAGATGACTAATATCTCCGTCAGAGGACGCGAAGAGCTCAAACGCGCCTACTCTATTGCACGCCACGCACCGATCTCACATATTCAGTCCCAAGATGGTACACAAAAATTCCTATTTAGAGTGGAAAACGCAGAAAACAGCATGGGGCATGACGAATACATCGAGACCGTCTATATCCCTGATGAAGATCGTGCGACACTATGCGTATCTACGCAAGCCGGGTGCAAGATGGGATGCCGATTTTGCATGACCGGTACACTGGGCTTTCACGGCCATTTGGACGCAGGAGAGATACTCAATCAGATATTTGAGATTGACCGCGCCACCGCTACACAAGCCACAGAGGACTTGCACCTAACCAATATCGTCTATATGGGAGAAGGCGAACCCATGGACAACATAGATCATGTGATGCGCTCTCTGGAAATAATGACCGCACCTTATGGTTGCGCATGGAGTCCTCATCGGATAACCGTTTCTTCTGTAGGATTCCTACCCGGACTCCAACGTTACTTAGATCAAAGCGAATGCCATTTGGCTATTTCTCTACATAATCCATTCGCCAAAGAGAGAAAACAAGTGATGCCCATAGAAAAAGCCTACTCGCTCAACGATGTGCTTACGCTCATCAAACAGTACGATTGGCAACACCAGCGGCGTGTCTCGTTTGAATACATCTGTTGGGCAGGCGTCAACGATACCCCTAAACATGCCAAAGAATTGGCTCGTATCCTACGAGGGCTCAACTGCCGCGTCAATTTGATTCGCTTTCATGCCGGCGTGGAGCAAGACTTTCCGGCTTCCAACGAAAAGTCTATGCTATGGTTGCAGCAATACCTCAACGATAACGGCATCACAACCACCATCCGCCGTAGCCGTGGCGAGGATATTCTCGCGGCTTGCGGAATGCTGAGAAATACACTGACTACTGATAACTGACTACTGACAACTCACGCTTGACTGATTGACGTTTGTTATAGTGTTTGTGGGGTTGAACATCCCTTGTTTGAACTTCCACTACATGCTGAGTGGCCAACACCTCATAGGGAAGTTGATTGTGACGATTGTCCTCAAATAATGCCGTGGTATGCATGTTCTTCTCTACCGGAACGACCATGCCATCGCGCATCTCATACACCGTTGAGATACGTGCATGCACTTTGCCGCGTTTGAGACGGAACTTCTCCAGCGCAGAGTCACTCATATTCAACAAGTTCATCCATTCCAGTTCCGTTCCCTTGAGTTTGATACTAAATGGCAAAAACAATTGCACAGCCATATCAATAGTGTACGATTGCACCGTGAAATCGTAGGCATCGACTATCAAGTTCTCCACAATCTGCGCTTTGACAATTCCCAGATAGTTTTTTTTGAGAGTATAGGTGAGGACACACTGTGCATCGCCATCACGGCTCAAACGCCAGCGTGACAATTCATTCTCTGTATCCAGCAGATGGTGACGTTGCAAACACATCTTCCATAGTGCACGATGAACAATAGTACCACTATCAATGGCAGACGCCATCTTACGCATTTTATTATCTTGCTCATGGCGCATCACCGTATCTATCTTTGCACGCACCGCCGGCGAACAATAGCGTTTACAATACTCGCCAACAAACTGCACACTATCGGCTCTGTCGATAGCTGAAGAAGGTATCTCTATTACGTTGGCAATCATTTGTTCCATGCCCCAGGGGGAGGAATGAGCATCCATCTTTACATCGCTGACTACACAATATGCGATAGGGGCATGTGGCCATGTTTCTTCCAATCGAAGATAAGTCTGATGCAGCACTTCTGCCAGCAGTTTGCGTTTGCTACGATGTTTTTTCTTGGCTTCAACTACGGTTTGTTCAAGTTCAATGGGTTGTTCGGTGAGTTGAATCACGCCAAGCGTAGTGTCCATTGTGCTGAGCAAACGAGTATGTTTGGCGTACCCTATGCAACAAACAACCAACGTACCGTCTGCGTATGCACTATCCACGTCCAAAGAAAATAATCCATCCGCATTGGTTGCTGTGCCCACTACAGGATTCTCCTGCAAATATACACTGGCGTACAAGATAGGCATTTGTGCGGCATCCACCACACGTCCTCGGTAGGTACGCGCACAAAGAACGCTTGGGAAAAACACAATGAATATTATCAACCAGCCTAACTGCTTCATTCCACTCTACCCTTTCTTCTCCACCCAACGTGCAGGGACAATACGGTACGGGTATCGTTGACGCATATTGTCCGCGTTAGCACAGTCGCAACGGTGAATACGGATGCCCTTGCTGATACTGATAAACCCAAAAATAGGATCACACGGCTGCGGGTTGCAGCACTTGCTCAGATTGTAATCAACATCCTTTACGTTCATGTTTACTTCTATACTCAAAGCAGACTGCGCTGCCGATGTAAACACTGTGGAGGTAGCAGCAGGACGTTCCGATGACGTGTTTCCGGCGGTCAAACTATCCAAGTACATATCTTTGAGCCGCAAGATATCCTCGCGTCCCATAGCCAAAGACTGATACATATCTGTTACCGCTTTATAACCCAAACGCGATGCTATGTGCCCTATCTTGACTTCATCGTACTCCAGTTTCCAATTCTTGAGCCGGCGTTCAAGCATCTCTCTGCCCTCTGCTGCGTTCTTGTATTCAATCTCCTTGAGCGCCTGACGGATTTTGTTCTTGGCACGAGCGGAAACCGCGATACTCAACCAATCCTGTGTAGGGCGCTGATTGGGCTGAGTGATTATCTCTACTCGGTCACCATTATTGAGGCGTTGACGGATGGATACGTTTTGATTGCGAATGCGTCCACCTACACAATGAGCCCCCACATCCGAGTGAATGGAATAGGCAAAGTCCAGCACCGTCGCCCCCTGCGGCAGACGCTTGAGATCGCCCGTTGGTGTGAAAACATACACATATTGTTTGTCACCTGCCAACAAATTGCCTTGCACTCCCTTATAAGCCCAGTGAGCTGCCACGCCTCTCTCCGCGATGGCATCCATACGAGCGGTTCGTATCTGCACTTCTACCCATTTATCTCCGGGGCCAAGTACTGTGGTATGCAGGCTCTCATAACCGTTCTCTTTGGGCACACTCAGCCAATCGCGAAGCCGTTTGGGATTGGGCTGATACATGTCTGTTATGATAGAATAAACCTGCCAGCAATCCCGCTTTTCGTTTTCTGATGCAGAGTCTAAAATGATGCGAATGGCAAATAGGTCGTATATACCATCTACATCGCACCGTTGAACCTGCATTTTATGGTAGATGCTGTGAATGGATTTCGGTCTGCCCTTGATGGTGAACGAATATCCCGCTTGCTTGAGCTTTTCTTCCAAAGGGAGAATGAACGCTCGTATGTATTCATCACGTTCGCTCTTCTTCTCGTTGAGCGCATGGGCTATGTACTTGTACGCATCATAATGGGTGAACTTGAGTGCCAAATCCTCCATTTCGGTCTTGATTTGGTACAAACCCAAACGGTGAGCCAAAGGCGCATGCAAAATAGATGTCTCCTTCGCCACATGCCTACGGCGCTCACTATCGCCTTCGGTGTCCAACTGACGCAACAATTCCAAACGGTCTGTCAGTATCTGATATAATATCTGATTGTTATCCTCCATTCTGCATTTTGTACTTTGCATTCTGCATTTTGTATTCTGCATTTTGCATTCTGCATTTTGCATTCTGCATTTTGTATTCTGCATTTTGCATTTTGCATTCTGTATTTTGCATTTTGCATTCTGCATTCCGCATTTTGCCTTCTATAGCGCAGCGGTCTATATATTATGGGGACAAAAGTAAACAAATTTACGCAAACTGACAACTTTCAGGAATAAAAAATTATAATTTTAAAAAAAGATTTGTGTATGTCGAAATGTTTCCGTACCTTTGTGCCGAAAATGTGCTGTAATAGCACTTCTGCTACAAGAAACTCTAAAAATAAACATTATGAATAGTAAAATTATTTATCGTATCCTTCTTGGCATTTCCGCCTTGTTCCTTGCCTACATTTGCGTGGATAGCGTTGTTACTCCTATCAAATTTGAGGAAAAACGCGCCATACGCGAGACTGCTGTTGTCAAAAATCTGATTGCCATCCGCACCGCACAGGCTGAGTTCAAACTGGTCAAAGGGTATTACACCGCTGACTTGGATTCGTTGGTTATGTTCTTGAAAACAACTCCCAAAAAAGAAGTAATGAAGGAGGGAAGCCTTACCGACAAGCAGTTGGAGGCCGGACTGACTGAACACAAAGCTGCCAAAATGATAGAAAAAGCCATCATCAAAGCCAAAGTGAAAACAGGAATGGAAGATGTAGAGGAACTATACAAATATGTCTGGGCAAACGATCGCGAAATCATAGACAATAGTTTGGTAGGATTCCGTCGCGACACCATCAAAAAGAACATGATTGAAACTATCTACAAGGGCGCTTACACAGAAGCTAACATTGGTGACATTATCTATATCCCCTATACCAATCACGTCAAATTTGAAGTAGAGACCAACAATCAATATACCACATCACAAGGTATTCAAGTTCCTCTGTTTGAAGCGCGCGCACACTTCAATACATATTTGAGTGATTTGGACGCACAAGAGCTCGTCAACCTCATAGACAAGGAGAAGAAATTGGAGCACTACACGGGTCTCAAGGTAGGTGATATCAATGCACCGAACAACAATGCCGGTAACTGGGAATAACTTAGTGTCGCAGCACACTCTACACTTATGAGAATCATCTCAGGAATATATGGGGGGAGGCGGTTGTCTCCCCCTAAAAATATAACCGCACGCCCCACTACAGACTTTGCCAAAGAGAGCCTGTTCAATCTGCTTAACAACCGAATAGACTTCGACCAAATAGATATGCTTGACCTCTTTGCCGGAACAGGCGGCATCGGTTTGGAGTTCATCAGTCGTGGCGCACGCGAAGTGACCGCTGTGGAAGTAGCACACACACAGCAAAACTATATCATATCTGTTTGCAAACAACTTGGCATTCACAACTTGTCACTCATTCGCAGCGACGTGTTTCGATTCATCAATGCCTGCCAAGTACAATACGATTTCATCTACGCTGACCCTCCCTATGCGTTGGATAAACTTTCTTCTCTTCCCGACCTCATCTTTGACCGCGAACTGCTAAAAGAAAATGGAATGTTCGTACTGGAACATTCCAAGAACAACGATTTCTCGTCCCATCCCCATTTCGTTGAGAAACGCACCTACGGTAGCGTCAACTTTACATTCTTCGGCTGATTATTTTGCATCCTGCATTTTGCATCGTGCATTGTTCCACGCACGGGTGGATTACGGGTGGATGACGGGTGGATGCCCCATCTAAAATCGTGGAACATTTTGCAGAATCAGATACCGATAAGATGAAGAACGCCTCATTTTTCATGGTCTTAACAGCAGTTGGTTCGTATGCCTACCAACGTGAAGATGGCATATTTGTAGTGCCTATCGGTTGCCTAAAACCATAATTTGCTTCCTCCGTGCCACCCTCCTCCGCAAGTTGCCGAAAGGGGAATAAGTATTATTGCATCAAAAAAAATGCAGAACTAGTTAGAGTCTGCATTTTTTTATACCAACCTCGTATGTTTTTACTGGACAGCTATAATTTAAACAATTAGTAGCAATATCTAATAGATAAGCCGAGAGACCAATCTAATCCATCAAATTGATAACGATTTATATAACAAGCCCATCTCGGACGGAAATCAGCAGCAAGACAGAGAGGGATTTTCTTAAACGTATATTCGATGCCGGTAATAGCATGAATACCAATTTTTGCCATGATTCCGTCTTTATCTGCTATGTATCTCGTGTCTTTGGGAGGAAAATCTTCTGAAAGACCAACTCCAAAACCTGCACCGCCATACCAAGAGAGATTTCCGTACTCACTCTCTTTTAATGAGATGGTAACTTTTCGGTCCGTTGCGTGAAAACATCATACAATTAAAATGAAATCCGAACCCCAAAAGAAACGACACCCGATTGGATGCCGTTTCCTGTCAATGGATTATATTTTTATTTTTTTTACTTTACCTTCTTCCATGTGAAGGTTGTAGTGAAGCGTGTGCTATCTTCTTTCTCGCGGAGGGCAGACCACTTCATGGTGTCGTCTTTTATCTCGTCAATGTCCCACCACTCATAGTTGAAGTCCTTGCCTGCTTCCGGACGCCAGCGAGTAGCAAGCCAGTCGCCATCTACATTGTATTCGTTATCCACATTCTTGCTTGCAACCCAATTGTCGCCATCCTTTACGTAGTAGGTGTATGTCTGCCATTTTACGTTTGCCGAAACGATATTATTTTATTTCTTCACTACTTCTCAATGATCAACTTTTTATAATTGGCTCAATATAACTTCCTTATCTAATCCCATCTTATCAAAGGCAAATAATCGCTTACCCAATTCATTGAATGAGGCACCAAAGTGATATAAGTCATCGTCTATAATTAAAAATCGGTCATGGAATCGGCTATTATACGTCTTTAATTCAATAGAACGATTAGGATATTGAACATCATGAGCCTTTGCTTCAGAGAGCAACTTGCGCCCAACAGCCTCTGTATAAATGGTGGCTTTTACACCCAATTTACGAGATTCCAAAATATCAAATGTGCGAGCATCTATATATCCATCAATTAGGACAACCTCATTCATGGCACTACCAATCAGTTGTTCTAAGTAAATACGATCATCTAAAACCTGCCCCTCCACAAAAACGCCCTCAATGGGCTTAATGGAGCCATCATCCAAACGTGAAAACAAATTATCAAATTTATTTTCTACTAATGCAAGGCTTTGTTTTGTCTCCAAACGGAATTGTTCTAAAGAATC
>JAGHSR010000026.1 GCA_018065765.1 Candidatus Colicola coprequi | reverse complement strand
ACCTTTGCACTATAATTGATTACTACCATATTCTATGCAACTTTTACTTCAAATCCTGACTCTGATTGGCTCTGTTGCTATGCTTATGTATGGTATGAAAGTCATGAGTGAAGGATTGCAAAAAATGGCCGGTAGCAAACTCAGTAATGTACTTGGGACTATGACCACCAACCGCTTTTCAGGCGTTTTGACAGGTGCTTTTATTACAGCCAGCATACAGTCATCTACTGCCACAACGGTGATGACTGTCTCGTTTGTTAGTGCCGGCCTTCTGTCACTAAGTCAAGCTATTTCCGTTATTATGGGTGCCAATATCGGCACAACATTCACGGCTTGGATTATGGTACTTGGTGGTGGTTCGTTTGATATGCGATTTGTCGTTTACACCGCCATATTATTGGCTGTAATCCTTATTTATACCAAGAAGAAAGCCAATATGGGTGAGTTCATCATCGGTCTCGCACTCATGCTTTTAGGTCTGACAACTCTCAAACTCAATGCCAATGAAATGCAATTGGATAAAGTGCATGCCGTGACGCAGTTCTTTGAGCAAACATCTTCTTATGGATATGGCAGCTATTTTCTTTATTTGTTCGTTGGTGGTATTTTGACTTTTGCTGTCCAGTCATCTGCAGCCATCATGGCTATCACGATGACCCTCTGCTCTACGCATGTGTTGCCCATTGATATGGGTATAGCCTTGGTTATGGGAGAAAATATAGGTACTACTCTAACCTCTAATGTAGTTGCTTTGTCTGCTTCTACACAGGCTCGACGAGCAGCTATGGCACATTTGGTCTTCAATATATTCGGTGTATTGTGGATCTTATGTGTCTTTCGTAAGTTTGTTGGAGGAATATGTCAAATATGGGGAGTTGATTTCACTCCGGGACAGGTGTCCGATGTCAACCCTAATCAATTGAATGCAATCTTGGCTACCTTCCACTCCGCATTCAATATCTGCAATACGTGTATTTTAATAGGTTTTGTTCATCAACTCGAGAAATTGGTATGCCGTCTTATTCCTAACAAAAACAAGGAAGAAGAGGATCAACTCAAGTTTATTTCCGGTGGTTTGATGTCCACTTCTGAATTTTCCATCTTGCAAGCGTGGAAAGAGATGCATGTCATGGCTATTCGTGTTGGACGCATGATTTCCATGAATCGCCAAATGTTTGATACAAATGATGATAGCGAATTTGTCGCTATATATAGTCGGGTAGAGAAGTATGAGGGCATTTCTGACCGTATGGAAGTGGAAATCGCTACTTACCTGAACAAAGTGGCAGATGGACGTCTTAGCGAACAGTCCAAACATGAGGTACATAAAATGTTGCGAATTGTTAGCGAATTGGAGTCCGTGGGAGATGCCAACTATAATCTGGCTCGTTACATTATGTTTCGGCATCAAGGCAAGTTCCTCTTTACTAAGTATCAAGAGAACAACATCAAGCATATGTTTGACTTGGTAGAGAAAGCCTTAACGAAGATGGTATCCGTATTGGAGGAGGAAAATCATATCTCCGATGCCGATTTTATCGAAGCGCGAGATATGGAACTGGAGATAAACAATTTCCGGGATTTGTTGAAAGCAGAGAACATCATCAATGTGACAGAACACCAATACGACTATTTGACAGGTGTCAATTACATGGATATTATTCTTGAGTGTGAGAAAATGGGAGACTACATCATCAATGTTGATGAAGCACTCAATGATCGTAAGTTTGGCAAAATGTGATGCACATCATTAGTGAAGTTTATTGACCCGTGCTGCATCCAAACGAAGCAGGATAAATAGCAGCATGGTAAATCCAAAAAGTGATGAACCTCCGTAACTAAAGAACGGCAATGGTATCCCGATCACCGGTAATAGCCCAAGCACCATACCGACATTGATGGTAAGGTGCATCAGGAAAACACCTACCACACAATATGCATAAACTTGACTAAACGTGTCTCGCTGACGTTCAGCAATGGTAATGAGGCGCAAGATAAATCCCAGATACGCCAACAATACAATAGTGGATCCTAAAAATCCCCATTCTTCTCCTACAGTGCAGAATATGAAGTCTGTGTCCTGCTCCGGAACAAACTTAAGTTTGGTTTGTGTCCCTTGCAAATAACCTTTCCCTAAGAATTGGCCGGAACCAATGGCGATGAGCGATTGATTGACGTTGTAACCTGCTCCTGCAGGGTCATCCTTCATGCCCAAGAGCACCTCGATTCGGGTTCGTTGGTGCGGTTGGAGAATGTGATTAAATGCGTATGACGAACCGCATGCTATCCCTATATAAACCACAAAGCACACTGTAAGGATCACTTTATGCACGAGCGGCTTGTGCCATAGACGCCATGCACCCCGGCCAAAAATGACCGTCAAAATGATTAGCGTAGGCAAAATACTCCAACGGATGGTCACAACAAAAACGATGATAGCCAATATGCCCGCTAATAACACAAGCCCTGACATTCCTTGACGATAGAAGGCAAGAAGAAAAGCTACAAAAACCAATGCTGAACCTGTCTCTCGCTGTGCCACCATTATAATAAGCATGGGTACAACTATCAGCAGAAACGGAACGACCAAGTCACGCCATGTGCGCAAACGATACTCATAACGCCCCATATATTTTGCCACGGCGATGGCAGTAATACATTTGGCAAATTCTGCCGGTTGAATGCTCATCGAACCTATGGTAATCCAAGAATAAGACCCCTTAATGTCGTGTGCTAAGAATGGTGTGGCAACCAATATCAATATCATCACGCCATAGAGTACATATCCCAAAATATCATAGGTTTTCTCATCAATGAGTAGAATTACAAACCCCATCACCAATGCAGTCATGAGCCAAACAAATTGTTTACCTGCACGATTGGAAAATGAGAAAATGGATGTCTGCTCGAAGTTGTATCCGGCCCCATAAATATTAAGCCATCCGAAAAAGGATAGGAATAGGAATAAGGCAATCATTACCCAATCAACGGAAGACCATATACTATTGCTTCGATTCATGTTTATGCTTGTTAGTTTCGTTTGTCTCTACAGGTGCAGCAGATGTAGGACAATAGTCCGTTAGATATTTTCGCATGATTTTAGTAGCAATAGGACAAGCCCATGTCGCACCAAATCCCACATTTTCTACTACCACTGCCACTGCGATTTTGGGATCTTCCAGCGGGGCAAAGCCTATGAAGATTGCATGGTCTTTGCCATGAGGATTTTGTACTGTTCCTGTTTTGCCGCACATGCCCAGTTCAGGAACATTGTACCAACGCCCCGTACCATTTGTCATGACACGGTGCATGCCTTGTTGAATTGCAGCAAAGTGTTCAGTGCTGACGGCAGAATGGTGTTTGGATGGAGCGTTACTTGATAATTGGTCACGTTGTGTGCTATCCGTCCGAACGAGATGAGGGGTTATGTAGTAGCCTGAGTTGGCAATACATGCCGCCTGATTTGCCAACTGAAGGGGTGTAACCAATATCTCTCCCTGACCAATGCTTAGCGAGCGAATCGTGATGGCTTTCCAGCCTGTTTTGCCATAGAATTTGTCGTACAATTCTGCTGAAGGTATGCTGCCCGAAACTTGATTGGGCACATCTGAATCAGTGAACTTACTGCCAAGTCCAAAACTGAGTATGTCGTCACGCCATTGATTATACATTTGGCGAAAGTCTCTGTTGTTCTTGCCATAACCATGAAGTTGAAGGATATCGCGGAAGACTCCCCAAAAATACGGGTTGCAACTCTGTTCGATGGCTCCCTCCAGAGTGACTGGGCTTCCGTGGTTGTGTGTACATTTGATAGGTGTGGAACTTGGCCCGGAGCAGGGATATAGAGTAGCGGTAGAGATGGCACCAGATTGCAGTCCCACCAATGCTTGCAACAACTTGAATGTGGAGCCGGGAGGGTATAAGGCTTGTGTAGCACGATTCATGATGGGATGTCGCGGATCATCAAGCAGGGCGGAGTAGTTAGGACCACGTTGCCGTCCCACCAGCGTTTTGGGGTCCCACCCCGGAGCACTGGCAAGAACAAGGATTTCACCTGTCTTGGGTTCTATAGCAACCACAGAACCCACATTCTCTCCCAAAAGTTGTTCTGCTAATATCTGTAAATGGCTATCTATGGTCAGTGTCAAATCTTGACCTGCAGTACCTTGACTATCCAATTCTCCCTCGTGGTACGACCCTTGGATACGTCCGCGCGCATCGCGCATGAGGACTTCAACACCTTTCTCGCCTCTCAATATAGACTCATATTGCCGTTCCAAGCCATCACGACCGGAATAGTCGCCAATCTGGTAGTAGGGGTCACGATCCAAGTCCTGTTGATTAACTTCACCCACACTTCCCAATACATGTGCAGCTGCATTGTATGTGTAGTCGCGTAGCGTACGATGCCGGATGTTAACTCCGGGAAACTGAAACTTCACTTCGGATAGTGAGGACACATCTTCTTTGCTAAGCTGACTCATAAACACTTGGGGGGTATAGGCTGAATAGCCGCGATTGCGCTTGCGGTCACTGAGCTCTGCCATACGAGTATGGAAATAAGAAGAATCAATATGCAATGCTTGGCAAAAAGCCAATGTGTCAAAGTGGTGACGCATCTCACGTGGAATGACTGTGACTTCGTAAATAGGCTGATTGAATACTAATAGTTGCCCATTTCGGTCATAAATAAGGCCACGCGATGGATAAACAATCTGACGAACCAATGCATTGCTGTCCGCTTTTTGTTTGGTGGATTGGTCAACTATCTGAAGCATGAACAAGCGCACCAAATAGATAAACACAACCAGTATAGCTATGCCGGCAATGATATAACTACGTCGAAAAAAACGGTCATTAATCATCGGTTAATCAAATCAAGTATAGTCACTATGATGATAGTCAATACAGATGAGAGCAGGGTTGCTAACAACACCCATCCAAACTGGGAAAGAGACCAATATTCAAGCAAGAATACCACGAAGTGGTGTATAGGAATGAGTATGCCTATTAGTCCCATAAATACATTTTTGCCCACTGTAATTCCGGATACCATGTCGGTGAGACGTTCGGCATTTTGAACCATACGAGATACTAACATAGGACGTAAGTAGGATACCAATACGCAAGCTGCCGTATGTACCCCCGGTGACGAGCAAACCATATCTGCTATCAGTCCCACTCCGGCTCCAATGAGCAATTCTCCCCAACGAGGTAGGTTCATTGGCAAACAAAGCAGGATGATGATGTACACAAAGGGATGACATATGCCCAAAAAGTGTAGGTTGTTGAATAGCAACAACTGCAACAGCATCATAGCAATAGCAAGTAATATGTAGCGGGTATATTGCATTATAGACTAATAGATGATTGTATGGTGTCGAGTTCCGCGTGATAGGGATTGTCCACAACATAGACGTAATCCAAACAACGAAAGTCCGTTGATAGACGCATGGTGACATGATAATAACTATCTCCATCGTTCAAACTGACACGATCGACTATACCTACGGGTAAACCTCGTTCGAAAATGCCAGTCAACCCACTGGTTACCACTGTATCACCGACAGCAACATCTATATGGCGGGCAATATCGGTTAGTGAAGCATAGCGATAATTGACGCCATCCCAATGAGTAAAGCAGATGTAATCGTTTTTTTTGAGCCGGCAGGAAATAGCTATTCCACTATGTACTATAGGAATCACCAGAGCAAAATGGGCACTGGTTTTTCCTACAACACCGACAATGCCTTGTTGGCAAACCACTCCCATTCCCGATTCAATGCCATCTGTATTGCCGTGGTCGATTGTGAAATAGTTGTTACTCTTCCATGTGGTGAGGTCTATCACGCGTGCAGCGCGAACAATACGATGACAGGTGTCCAAAGTTGTGAAAGTGCAATCGGGAACAAACTTAGAATATGCATCAATCTGTGAACGGAGTTGAGCGTTCTCCTGTGCGAGAGCAGTGTTTTGCTGGCGCAGTGAGAAATAGTCAAACACATCGGTTGCTGTGGAGGAAATCGCCCCAACAACCGAGTTGGCAGTAGTCAACATGGCAGAACGTTGGTAGTTACGAGATGTCACTACCAACGTCATAGCAACCACTTCCAGCAATAGAAACAGCAGGAAATTGGCATGTTGTACTATGAATTGCAGCAGGTTGCGCAATGGTTATCGAATCAAGAAGCCGAAGTTATTGACGTTTTTGAGTGCAATACCCGTACCGCGAGCCACTGCGTGCAGAGGATCGTCTGCTACATGGAATTGGATTGTAATCTTGTCGCTTAGGCGTTTAGCCAAACCATGCAGTAGGGCGCCTCCACCGGCAAGGTAAATACCGCGATTGACTATATCTGCGTACAACTCAGACGGAGTGGCTTCCAGTGCCTGTAGAATTGCATTTTCTATCTTAGAAATACTCTTCTCCAAGCAATGGGCAATTTCTTGGTAAGAAACGGGAACTTGCATAGGTAAGGCGGTCACCTTATTCGGACCAATCACAATGTAATCTTCCGGTGCATCTTCCAGTTCAGGCAACGCAGAACCAACAGCAATCTTAATTCGTTCGGCTGTAGGTTCATCTATACGGATATTGTGCATGCGCCCCATATATTCTATGATATCAGCATTGAGGTCGTCGCCTGCCACCTTGATGGATTTGTTGGACACAATACCTCCCAATGAAATAACAGCAATCTCGGTAGTACCACCACCGATGTCCACTATCATGCAACCTTCCGGACTTTCTACATCGATTCCCATGCCTATAGCCGCTGCCATTGGCTCATAAATCATGTACACATCACGTCCTCCGGCATGCTCAGAACTATCACGTACGGCTCGTATTTCCACCTCTGTTGAGCCGGATGGGATACATACCACCATGCGAATACTCGGTGTGAAGAGGCGGGCCTGCTTGGGTATCATGCGAATCATACCGCGAATCATCATTTCACAAGCGTAGAAGTCAGCTATAACTCCGTCACGCAATGGACGAATCGTGCGGATCATGGTTCCGCCCTTGCCTATCATTTGTTGTGCCTTACGGCCAACATCTTTCATCTTGTTGTCAGATGTGTTGATAGCCACAACCGATGGTTCATCCACCACCACTTTGTCATTACAAATGATAATGGTGTTGGCTGTTCCTAGGTCAATGGCAATTTCTTGAGTAAAAGAGAAAAGTCCCATATCAATTAAAATTTAGTTATTATCGTTGTTTTGGTTGTGCCTATCGATTACGTCCTCAAATGTGGCGGGATAGTTGCACAGATTGCACTCTATGTACAATTCGGTAAATTTTTGCAAAGTTACAACAAATTTTTAAATAGTCAAAACATTCTATTAAAAATCTCAAGGCAAATCAAAAATTATATATGTGATATGGCTAAAATTTGTGTAGGCCGTGGAAATATTGTAATTTTGTGGTCTAATTTGGGTGAGAGTGTTGGACACCTTGTGGTGTACGCACGACAATCTTTGACAAAATGAAGACAACCTGTGAGGGTATGAACAAAAAAACGAGCCTTACTCAGACTCGTTCGCGCTCCCTCTAGGACTTGAACCTAGGACCCCCTGATTAACAGTCAGATGCTCTAACCGACTGAGCTAAGGAAGCTTGCTTCTTTCAAAAGCGTGTGCAAAGGTACTGCTTTATTTTGAATTTACCAAATTTATTTTAAAAAAAATGTAATAATTTTGAAAAAACACAAAATTAACAGTGTAAATCAATACAAAAGAATGAAAAAGGTACTTGGATTGGGT
>JAGHSR010000113.1 GCA_018065765.1 Candidatus Colicola coprequi | reverse complement strand
ACAGCGAGCAGACTTTCATCCATCTTGAGACTCAGGTCGTTCTTAACCTTCACCTGACATCCAAGACGCCAATGGTCTTTCTGTTGTTTGTGGGAGAAGTGGACGGCCTCGGTAGGAAGGATGTCACCGCCACCTTCAAGAACCTGGCACTTACATTGACCGCACGAACCTTTACCGCCACAAGCGGATGGCAGATGCACACCGGCTGCATTGAGGGTAGCGAGCAGCGTTCCACCCGCAGGGATGTCATAAACTTTGTCACCATTGATGGTGGCTTTTACATTGCCACTGGCTACGAGGAACTTTTTTGCCACGAGCAGGACAACGACGAGTAGCAGTATAACAGCGAGGAATACGACTACAGCGTAAATGATAGCTTGAATATTCATAATCTTAATCCTCCTATTAAATATTAAGTCCGCTGAAGCACATGAAGGCGAGAGCCATCAGACCAACGGTAATGAAAGTGATACCGATTCCTTGCAATGGCTTAGGAACGTCGTTGTACTCCATTTTTTCACGAATACCGGCGAGAGCTACGATTGCGAGCATCCAGCCAAGACCCGAACCAACAGCAAATGCAAAGGCATCGCCGAGGTTGGCAATAGCTTTCACGTTCTCGGGATCGAGCAGTACGCGTTGCTGCATGAAAAGACTTCCACCCATGATGGCGCAGTTAACGGCAATCAAAGGCAGGAAAATACCTAATGAGTTATACAGCGAGGGAGAGAACTTCTCCACAATCATCTCCACCAGTTGCACAATGGCAGCTATGACAGCGATGAAGAGGATGAAACTTAAGTATCCCAAGCCGAGAGGGGCTAAAACATGAACCTGCAGCAGGTAGTTGATGGGCAACGTGATTGTCTGCACGAAGACAACGGCTACACCCAAACCGGCTGCGGTCTTAACGTCCTTACTTACAGCTAGGTATGAGCACATACCCAGGAAGAAGGCGAAAATCATATTGTCAGCAAAGATGCTGCGGACAAATAAACTAATTGCGTGTTCCATACTTATTTCTTATCTTCGTTAATAGAGCGGTGAGCCCAGATGACACAACCTACCAAAATCAATGCCATAGCCGGCATCAACATCATACCGCAGTTTTCGTAACAACCACCATTGACAACGTACCAGGAGTCAGGAATGATTTGGAAACCGAGCAGTTTTCCCGAACCGAGCAGTTCGCGGAAGAAAGCCACGATAACGAGAATCAGGGCATAACCAAATCCGTTGCCCAGACCATCCATCAAACTATCTTTGACATTATTGGTCATGGCAAATGCCTCCAAACGACCCATCAGAATACAGTTGGTAATGATTAGTCCGATATAAACGGAGAGTTGCATAGCCACATCATAAGCAAAGGCTTTGAGCACTTCGCTCACGATAGTAACGAGAGCGGCAACCACTACGAGTTGCACGATGATACGAATACGCATCGGGATGGACTTACGAATGAGTGAAATCACTACATTCGACAAGGCCACGATAATGGTAACGGAAATACCCATCACGAGTGCAGGTTTGAGTTGCACGGTCACAGCCAGTGCCGAGCAGATACCTAAAATCTGCACCAAGACAGGGTTGTTGATATTCAGAGGACCTAAGAATGCCTCTTTGGTTTTCTTACTTAGTGCCATAGATTATTCCTCCTTTTCTTCTACGATAGGTTCAACATTCTCCTCAGTAGCAGGAACCTCCTTGACAGGAACGTTATTGAGGAACTCAGCATATTCAGCGAGGTTGGCAGCCAACATATCACTGACACCGGTAGAGGTGATGGTAGCACCTGCCCAAGCATCCACTTGTTCCTGGCCTTGGTCAGCCATTTTGCCGACTTTGAGCACAGCGATGGAGCGAATAGCACCGGTTGCGTCTTTGATATGTTTGCCAACGAACTGCTGACGGAACTTGATGTTCGTAATCTCAGCACCCAAACCCGGAGTTTCTCCTTCGTGGTTGAAGTTGACACCGAATACGGTATTTTTGTCTTCGTCCAATGCGAGGTAACCTCCAATACCGCCCCACAGACCTTGGCCGTGGAGGCGAAGAACATACTTGGTAGCACCTTCAATGGAGAATACATAAACTTCGGTATTGCCGCAAGCAACGGTATCCTGGCTCAGTTCCATATAGAGGGAGGCAGGATCAGCTACGGCTTCGATGTCCTGATTGAGGGCAACGAGTATCTGCTTCCGTTTGTCGAGCAACGCGTTTGCCTGTTGGCGGGAGAGAGCACTTGGCTCACTACAGCCAAAGCAATAGCTACGATGACTACAAGCACAGTAGCATAGATG
>JAGHSR010000009.1 GCA_018065765.1 Candidatus Colicola coprequi | reverse complement strand
AAGTAGCATCACGGGAACTTGACTTTCGAGGATGGCTTTGCGTTCGGGTGGTCCGAACAAAACATCGTCCAACCCATACTCACGACTGGCAGTCAGTACCAGAAGTTGATGTCCGAAATCGCGTTGTCGTTCCGCAGCTTCTTGCATAAGCGAAAAACTATCCTTGATGGATACATATTCTTCATATTCAATAGGTTCGCCCGTGCGCTCACGCACAGCGTGTATATGAGTAACAATACGCTGAAGGTTTTGTTTGGCATGCGAACCATAGTCATTGGCACGCAGCAAAACGATAGTAGCCCCCGTTTTGCGGGCAAGGTAGGTGCAAATCTCAGCTTTGTACACTTCCTCCTCCAGCATAGAAACGGGCACAAGAATGCGATGCAGCATATCAATATTGCGCATTGTATCTGTGATGAACACGTAGGGACGACGCTCCTCTCGACAGTCGTTCAAATAGTGCTGAACATCGTGGCGAGAATTGGAGCAATGGATAAGTCGTATGTCAGGATTGTCGTTCCAGATCATTTGATTTTTCTTCGATTGAGTGCTTGCTGATACTGACGAGCCATAGCGGCATGTTGACTATATGATGAACTGAACACATGCGTGCCGGAGAAATCCGGATTAGCACACATATACAAATAGGTTGTTCGTGTCGCATGCAATACCGAATCCATGGTAGCTGCGTTAGCACATCGGATAGGTCCGGGAGGTAAACCTAAATAGAGGTACGTATTGTAGGGCGAATCTATTTGCGTATGGCGTTTGAGAACACGTCTCAGTCCAAAATTCCCAGAGGCATAAATAGCGGTAGGACATGCCTGCAAGTGCATGCCTATACGCAATCGGTTGAGATACAAGCCTGCTATGATAGGATGTTCGCTGCGATTGTTGGTTTCACCCTCCACGATACTGGCAAGTGTAGCTACTTGAGTGGGAGTGAGTCCTAATTGAGCAGCTTCTTCAAGGCGTTGCTCTGTCCAAAAATGTTCGTACTCACGGTGCATACGATCAAACAATTGATCGGGAGAAATAGTCCAATAAACCTCATATGTATTCGGAATGAACAGACAAATGGCTGTTTCACGATTCATACCATACTGATTAAGGAACTCCAATGAATCCAAACGTTGCATGATATCTATCGAGTCCAACAAAAGCACCTTCCCCATACGAGCAGCAAGTTGCTGACGCGTACGAATCTGATTGGTAAAACTCAAGCGTATAGGGCTCTCTTCTCCACGCATAAAACGACGTATCAACAATCCATCACCAAACGACTGAGGCAGTCGATAATACCCTACCCGAGCCTGAGAAAAGTTCGCTTTGGACACATGGCGTTGATAGAACCACGATGAAGAAATCGTATAATCCTCAGACAGCAATGATAATAAGCTATCCGGTGAAATGGACTCGGTGATATAATAACCATGCTCCTCGCCATCGTTACTGACAAAATTATGATACCGATTGCGGTAATAGTCCATAGCCACAAAAATCAGCACACCGGCTCCTAACAGAAAGCAGAAACACAAGCAAGAAAAAATACGACGACGTTTAGCAGTTTTCATTCATTTGAGAATTTAGTTGATCTATGTATGCAAGCAGTTCCTCCATTCCTTCGGATTTGTCTGCTGAAGTAAGAAAAATAGGCGGCAATTCCTCCCACGTTTGTAGCAGACGCAAACGATAATTAGCGATGTTTTCGCTCAGCCGTCCTTTGCCCAATTTGTCAATTTTGGTAAATACGATAGAGAATGGTATTTCGTTTTCTCCCAGCCATTCCATAAACTCAAGGTCTATCTTCTGCGGTTCCAAGCGGCAATCAATTAGCACAAACAGATTAACCAATGGTTCACGATAGAGACAGTAGCGTTCAATCATAGTTCTAAGTTGCTCACGCTGTTTTTGTCCAGTTTGTGCAAAACCGTAGCCTGGCAAGTCCACCAAATGCCATGTAATGTTGGATGACTCTACCTTAAAATGGTTGATAAGGAGGGTCTTACCGGGTTTTTGACTCGTTTTGGCAAGTTTGGCGTCATGGCACAATGCGTTAATGAGGGAAGACTTACCCACATTGCTACGCCCTATGAATGCGTATTCAGGCAGAGTTGTCTTGGGACACAAGGCAACATCTGGAGACGAAATGATAAAATTAGCGCTGTTTACCATATTTTCTAGCCCAAATGATAAAACCTATGCAAGTTTCCAAAGTAATAATGCCTGCGATGACGTATGCTAAATAACTGATACCTTTTGCCTCAAAACGGAAACCTTCGGGAGCAATAAAAATGTAGCATGTGCAGACCATTGTCATGAACATGGCAGGAATGAGCGTCATGAGATAGCCCCAACGATAGGGCGCTTTGGCGGAATTATGCTCTTGTTTATATAGGAATACGGTGCCTGCCCACAGGGTGAAGACTGCCAAAGTCTGGTTAGTCCATGCGAAATAACGCCAAATGATGTTGAAATCTACAAAGATTAAGCCAAATACACCGACGAAGAGTGGAATAGCAATCATAAAACGCTTGGCTTTGGCCTTCTGATCTGCGTGCAGGAAGTCGGCAATCGTCAAGCGAGCACTGCGTAAGGCAGTGTCGCCTGAAGTAATGGGCGCTACAATAACCCCGATAATGGCAAGAATACCACCAATAGTACCCAGCCACGAACGACTAAGTTTGTCAACCACAAGGGCAGCAATGTTCTCTCCCGGGTGCTGTGCAGCAAAGGCTTTCAGTCCGTCAATGCCGTAAACGCCATGTTCAGGGTCAGCAAAGAATGTACCTGCTGCTGCTGCCCAAACAAGAGCAAGAATACCTTCGCAAATCATGGCACCATAGAAAATCCATCGCCCTTGTCGCTCGTTGGTGCAACAGCGTGCCATGATAGGCGATTGTGTAGCATGAAAACCCGAGATAGCACCACAAGCGATGGAGACAAACATCATCGGGAACAGGGGCAGACCATTATTTTGACGATTCTGCAAGCCATCCGTGAATTCGGGCATTTCGGCACTATGCCAGCCCAACATGACCACCATAATTCCCAACCCCATAAACAGGAGAATACCTCCAAAGATGGGATAAAAACGACCAATAAGTTTATCTACAGGAAGCACAGTAGCCAAGGCGTAATAGGCAAAAATGATGGCCACCCATGTCATTGGCATTTCATGTCCATGGAAAGGCATTGCCGGCAGATAGTAAAGGTTCTGCAAAAGCGTAGCAGGACCGCTTAAAAAAGTGCTGGTCAGCAGGACAAGCAGAAACGGAGTGAGTACTCGCAAAAATATGCGAACACCCTTCCCCATCTGTTTACCAACCACTTCGGGCAAACTTGCACCGTTTTGACGTAGGGAAAGCATACCGGTAAGGTAGTCGTGAACACTTCCTGCAAAAATGCAGCCAAATACAATCCACAAGAAAGCCGAAGGACCAAAGAAGATACCCATTATAGCCCCAAAAATAGGACCAAGACCGGCAATATTAAGGAATTGAACAAGGAAAATACGCCAAGGCTTCATCGGAACAAAGTCCACACCATCGTTGTTGGTGATGGCTGGTGTCTTGCGGTTGGGATTGATGCCAAACACGCGCTCGCAGAGTGTTCCATAAAATAGAAACCCGAGAATCAAAGCGAGCAATGAAATGGTAAACGAAATCATAATTTATAGATTTTTGATAAAAGTTTCTGCTTGATTAGCTAATTCATGTATGGTGTATGTGCCATCGTTGACAAGGACAAGGTCAGCCTTGGCACAAAGTTCGGTGTCGCTCATCTGCGCGCGCATTCGCGCACGAACCTTATCCTCGTTAGCGTGGTCGCGCGTGATGGCACGCTCAAGGCGAATGTCTTCGGAGGCGATGACAGCAATAACGTGACTGCATAAGGTATTGAGTCCACTTTCATAAAGGATGGCACTCTCTACCAAATCGCCTTGCCAATGCAGTAAATCGTGAAAAACAACAGGGTGCACCAAAGCGTTCAACTGCTGCAAGAGTTCAGGTTGCCGAAAAACACGAGCTGCCACAAGGTCAGTATGGTACTGATTGTTCTCGTAAATATCTTCTCCAAAGAGTTGAATCATCTGCTTGCGCAACATAACATCCTCCATGATGAGCCGTTTAGCCTCCTTATCGGTGTCATAGACCCGATAGCCACGCTGCGTGAGTTCGCGTGCAATGGTGGACTTGCCACTTCCTATTCCTCCTGTCAAACCGATGAGCATGTTCTTGATTGTTTATTTATCAGAATTGGAAATATATGAACGGTTGCATGTCTGCGGTGATAAACTGATATGCGACAAAAACCGCCATTGTGACACATATAGCCATCAGCCATAGTGGCATCATAGCAAAATTAAGTCTATACCAACGTTTGAAATGAGCAGGTAGCCAATGGATAATCATTCCCAACACAAACAAAATGACCACCACGTGATATTCTCTTAGAAAATCAGGGATAATGGCGCTATTCCATGCTCCTACTATTTGTCCCATCATCTGCTTGGCTGTTCGCCACGCAACTTCGTTTTGAGTAGCAGGGTCCAAATTACTACCGGAACGGAAAAAAAGACGGGTAAAAGTAATAAAGGTAAAGGTGAGAACTATAGCTACCACATCTTCCACTTTGCTTAAAATACGGCGTTTACCGATGAAATCGGTTATGCCAAGACGCTGTTTGAGCGCAGCCCAACTCTTGGAAATAATCATACCTACACCATTCAGTCCGCCCCAAATGACAAAATTCCAACTGGCTCCATGCCATAGCCCACCTATCAGCATGGTCAAGAATGAATTGACATTGGATGCCAATAGTTTGCCGGTCTTGAACCCTAACAACGTACGATTGCCCCCAAGTGGGATATATACATACCCCTTCAGCCAACGAGAGAGCGACTGATGCCAGCGACGCCAAAACTCCTGTGGATTACGTGATTTATAGGGAGAGTCAAAGTTCTTCGGCAAATAAAATCCCATCAGCATTGCCACACCAATAGCGATATCCGTATATCCGGAGAAATCGGCATACACCTGCAGCGAATAGGCGAATAGAGCAAATAAATTCTCAAAACCGGTAAAGAGCAACGGATTATCGAATACGCGGTCTATGAGGTTAACAGCCAAATAGTCACTCAGGATAATCTTCTTCATCAAACCATTTAATATCCAAAATACCGCAATGCCAAACTGACGACGACCAAGAAAAAATGGCTTGTATAATTGAGGAATAAATTCCGATGCGCGAACAATAGGACCTGCCACCAACTGAGGGAAGAAACTGACATAAAATCCAAAATCCAACAGATTTTTCACTGGTTGAACTTTTCCTCGATAGACATCTGTCGTATAACTGATAACCTGGAATGTATAGAACGATATGCCAACCGGCAAAATGATCTTATCAACGATACTAAAATGTGTACCACAAATCGAATTTACTACATCCACACCAAAATATGCATACTTGAAGTAACACAAAAAACTCAAATCTATCAACACACTCAGCAGCAGCCACAAGTTAGCAGCCCAATGTTTTTGGGTGCTGTTGGTTCGATATATCTGTTGGGCTATGATCCAATCGCTGCACGTAACAAAAGCCAAGATGGCAAGTGCTTGACCGGAAGTCTTGTAATAGAAGAACCAACTAACTAACATAAGGAACACGTTGCGCATGTGCAGGCGCGCTTTGGCTGTTTTGCCTTGTTTGGAACCAAATTCCATAATCAACGCAAATCCTGCATATACAACAGCGAAGAAAGCCCAAAAGTAGAACTGAGTAAACAGCAGCGGACTTTCGCTATTGAAGGAGAATATGTAATGCAAGAAATCCATTAGTTCGGAAACATCCATTTGATTAGTTTATCGGTAGCTTTCTCGGCTCCGCAACGTGAGAAATGCACACCATCGCTACCGGCCCATCCCTTTTGCTGCCAACTTATCATACTATTTCTTCCACCCATAGCATTGTACAGGCTGAAATATGCTATATTCTCAGAGCGAGCCATTTGGCTTAACAAATGATCCATATAAGGAATCAGTGGATAGGTTTGTAATTCTCCGTCTATAGATGTGAGCATATCACTAGGCCCGATAAACAAAATAGAAGCATTCGGAGCACAGGAGCGCAAGAACCGAACTTGCAAGCGCAGGGCATACACGGCAGAACGAATATAACTCTCATCCTTAGCAGATGGTATACTGTTCCCACCAAACTGCAAAATAATCAAAGCCGTATGGGTTTCGCTAAAATAGGTAGCCAACTGCATTGAGTCCATCTGTGTGAATACGTTTCCGTTGCAGCCTCGCATGGGTATATTATCTAGCATTACCCCCATCGATGTCTCCAACGAGATACCATATACATCCCCTCTGCCGCTCAAGTGTATTTCCGCTGAACTAGTGCTATCCTCCAACTGCGATGTTGTATAGTGAATGGTCGTGTCTGCGAACACGCGTATTCGAGAAAAATAAGTATCCGTAGCAACTTTTGACGACATCGGTTCTAATTTCAGTATGAGATCTTCGCTACCCGCCACTAACGAATCATTCATCACAGCCACCTGCCCCATCATACCATATTGATTGGTCGTGCGACGTAGAGAACGCGGACCATAAACCATATATCGCTTGGGGCCTTGTTGGGTAGTCTGCATGACATCGTTCATATACAGACGCTGACTCAGCGTCAAAGTCGGTATCGTCTGATGCAATGGAATAAGTCCTACTCCACCTCCCCCATATTCACGTTGCAGGTAGCGACGCAGAGATGAAGACATACGATCCTCCTCTATTTGCGAGTCGCCATAGTGCACAACACGCACCACACTCGTATCGGCACAACGCAAAGCACGATAAAAGGCAGCTAAGGCAGCTTGCGGAAATACTGTATCCGGCTCGTATGAATAATCCGGTACATGGTTCGGCACTATAGTATCCAATCTCAGCGAATCGGATGACATCTGAATAGCAATAGTCTCTAACGTATCTGCCAATACAAGGGTATCAGCTACTTCTGAAGGTTTGCCAAACACTTCTCCCAATGTCGGCCAACGAAACAGCGTAGATTGCTGCGGGAACAATACACATACCCCACCCAACAGTACTAAACAACTGAACACAAATAAGACAATATGTTTCGGACGCATCACGTTCATCTTATTTTTTCCAAAGTACTTTCGTAAAGAGCAATATTACGGTAAAGATTTCCAAACGTCCAACTAGCATCACAAAAGTCATCAGCCATTTACCAATAGTTGGGAACATTGCATACGTGCCCGCTGGACCATACTGCCCAATACTGGGGCCCACATTACCTATAGCAGATACAGCAGCACCGATGGACTCATCGAAATCCACACCGAGAGCACAAAAAGCCAACGTGGTCACTACCAATACTATCAAATAAATCACCATAAAAGCCATTACATTGTTGGTAGTTTCTTGGGTGATAGGTTTGCCGTTCAGTTTGATAGGTACAATGGCATTAGGGTGAATGCGACGTTTGAATTCCGCCAATCCCGACTTGGCAAATACTGCCAAACGAACCCACTTGATTCCACCTGCGGTTGAACCCGATGAACCGCCCGTAAACATGAGAAAGAAAACAAGCACCCACAGAAAAGGAGCCCACGTCATATAGTCCGTGATGGCAAATCCCGATGATGTCATAGTTGCCACTGTGGTGAAGAATCCTTCACGGAAACTCAGTTCAAGTTGTTGGAAAAATCCCATCACACCCGTTCCCGCAACATCTGCCCAATGGTCCACCATCAGCCCTACGGTCAGTACGAGCGTAGCAATGCCTGCAGCACCTAAGAACCAGTGTGTTTCTTCGTCATGTATTAGGCGCTCTGGCTTACGACGGAACAAAAGGATAATCATGGCAAAGTTGATGGACGAAAGCAACATAAATGTACCTATCGTATAGTGGATAGCAGGATTGGTGTAATAAGCAATACTCATGTTCTTGGTAGAAAAACCACCTGTTGCAACGGTGCAAAATGAATGACAAATACTATCAAACAGTCCCATTCCTTCTATCCATAGCAGGCCGGTCTCCAGCAGAGTAAGTACAATATAGGTAACCCACAAGTGTTTAGCAGTATCGGCGATACGCGGCGATAGTTTCTCATAATTCACACCCGTTACTTCGGCTGCGTAAAGCTGCATGCCGCCCAAGCCGAACATCGGAAGCAGCGCTATACACAACACAATGATTCCCATTCCACCCAACCATTGCGTCATCGAACGCCAAAAAAGAGCACCATGGCTGAGACTCTCTATATCAGTCAGTATAGTGGCACCGGTAGTAGTAAAACCGGACATGGTTTCAAACCATGCATCCGTGATAGTGGATATATGACCGCTTAGGTAGTACGGCAGCATACCGAAAATGGAAAAAATAATCCATACGAAAGCCACTATAACATAACCTTCTCGCTCCCCAACATGCTTGGGAGCGTTTCGACCAAATATAAATCCCCACATGGATGTTAGCAATGTCACAACTGTTGAAACAACAAATGCACCCAAATCCGGTTCATTGTACCACCAGCTAACACCGGTCGCAATAGCCATAAAAAATGCCTCTATCAAAGTCAACGCACCCATGGTGCGAAAAACCAATCTGCTATTGAATACGTGTGTCATTTAAAGTACTTTTCTAATTTACGAATTACGTGGCTCTTGCAAAGCACAACCACCTGATCGCCCGGCAACACTTCCGTATCCCCATTAACCAACAAACCTTCTCCGGCACGAACAATACCACCAATGGTGGATTCATCAGGCAGTCCCACATCGCGAATCTTTTTGCGAGTGACACGACTACCTTCCGTAGCCATGAACTCAACAATTTGTGCATCGGCAGTGGTCAAATTCCTCACGTTGAGCACGCTGGCATTGAGCAGCATCTGATAAATGTAACTGGCTGCGATGGTTTTCTTGTTGAGAACGGTTCCTATATCCAAACCTTCTGCCATGGCTATGTAGTCTATATTCTCCACCTCAGCAATGGTTTTTTTCACGCCAAAACGCTTGGCAGCCAAACATGCAAAAATGTTAGCCTCACTATGGTCGGTAACAGCAACAAACGCGTCTGCATCCTGTATCCCCTCCTCCTTAAGTGACTCCATATCCGAACCATCTACATTGATTATGAGAGCATTATTCACTTTCTCGCTCAAATGATAGCACAAATCTTTGTTTGCTTCCAAAATCTTGATGTTCATATCCGAAGGCAACTGTTGTGCAGCTTTCTGAGTAATACGGGTTCCACCATAGAAAATGACATTCTTGATTTCGCGTTTGGGTTTGCCAAACTGCTCACGCATAAATTCGATATTCTCTTTCGTGCAAATAGCATATACCATATCATCTGCTTGAACCTCGTCCGTACCTTTAGGAATAATCGTATCCTGACCACGCTTAATAGCCACGATACGATAACATCCATGGTCATAGTATCCTGAAGCAAATGTTTGTCCTATCACGGGAGCATTCTCGCGAATTTTAACCACACTCATCTGCAAAGCTCCTTCACAAAGCGATATACGATACCTAAGCCAATTGGTGTGAAGAGATTCCACTATCTCGTGTGCCGCCAAAACCTCTGGATAAATCAGATGGTTGAGACCCATATCCTCAAAGAAACGCCTGTTTTCCGGCAACAAATATTCGTAGTTATCTATACGAGCAAGTGTCTTTTTGGCTCCTAACTGATTGGCTATTAGGCATGAAGTCATATTCTCCGTCTCTGATGGAGTGACGGAAATGAATAGGTCTGCATCTTTGACACCTATGTCAGTCAGATCATGAATGGATGTAGGATTACCCACACGTGTTATTAGGTCATAGTTAGCGTCTAAGTCACCAAGACGCTCTGCACTTTCATCCATCAAACTGATTTCCATGTTCTCTCGAGAAAGTAGTTTAGCCAAATGGGTGCCTACTTCTCCAGCACCTGCAATAACGATTCGCATATCCCTTGTTTATCTAAATGTAACATCTGATATAGTTCTTTGGTACTACCATGTTCCACGAATTGATCGTTCACCCCCAACCGAGTGACGGAAACATGACAACCATGTTCCATAAAGTACTCTGACACAGCACTGCCCAAACCACCCGTAATCATCCCATCCTCCACAGTCACCACGTGGGCATAATGGGAACCCACATAATCCAGCACTTCCGTATCAATCGGTTTGAGCCATCGCATATCGTAGTGCGCTATCTCCATGGAGGTAGTTGCTTTCAGTTCCTGAATAGCATCTAATACGACGTTCCCTATAGCGCCAATACTCAACACAGCCAGTTCACCGTGATGGGCATCCTGCATGGTCACACACATAGGAACAGCCTTGCCCACTATCATCGGATATTGCGTCAGTGTTGCAGTTTCATCATAAACCGTTCTGCCACGTGGGTAACGAATAGCAATAGGTCCATTCCAATCTCGAGCCAGATGGAGCATTTCTCGTAAATCTTCAGCAGTTCGCGGTGCACCGATTGTCATATTAGGAATAGGACGCAAATAGGCTAAATCCATCAGCCCATGGTGAGTCGCACCATCGTTGCCGACTATGCCTGCCCTATCAATACAAAAAACCACATGCAGATTCATCAATGCTACATCGTGAATGATATTGTCGTAGGCGCGTTGCATGAAACTGGAGTAGATATTGCAGTACGGCACTATCCCTTGTTTAGCCAATCCTGCAGAAAAAGTGACGGCATGCCCCTCAGCTATACCCACATCAAACACGCGCTCAGGCAATTCATGCTGCAAGATAGTCATGCTGCAACCACTCGGCATTGCAGGGGTAATACCTACAACGCGGCGATCCTGTTTAGCCAATTCAAGGAGCGTTTCACCAAACACTTCCTGCCAAAGTTTCACACCTGCACCATTAGCATTTAAACGTTCACCATTGTTTACATTAAACTCTCCGGGAGCATGCCAAACGGTCTGGTCATTCTCGGCAGGGGCATACCCTTTTCCTTTCTTGGTGATGATATGCAGAACTTTGGGGCCACGGTGTTTCTTTATCTCACTCAAGATACGTACAAGGTCTATTACGTTGTGACCATCGGCCGGACCAAAATAACGAAGATTCAAACCTTGAAATATATTGCGCTGTTGGTGTGACAAAATAGCCTTCAGACTGGTAGAGAAACGACGTAGATGACTTGTACATTGCTCATTCATCAACTTATGACGCACCATCCATTGATAAGCACGCCAACGCCATTTATTGTAGCGCTCGTTGGTCGTTATGTCTACTAAATATTGTGTAAAACCACCCTTGATAGGGTCTATAGCCATATTGTTGTCATTGAGGATAATGAGCAGGTTGTTCTTATCCATAGAGGTGTTGTTCAATCCCTCGAATGCCAAACCTCCGGTCATAGCACCATCACCAATGATAGCCACCACATTACGTCGCTCACCCTTCATCTCGGATGCAATCTCTATGCCTAATGCAGCAGAAATACTGTTGCTGGCATGACCTGACACCATGGCATCATACTCGCTCTCCTTGGGTGTGGGGAAAGGTGCTAAACCATGAAACTGACGATTGGTGTGAAACTTGGCACGACGACCTGTCAGTATCTTATGAGCATAGGCCTGATGACCCACATCCCACACCAATTGGTCGTATGGCGTGTCAAACACATAGTGCAATGCGACAGTCAACTCAATTGCGCCCAGTGAAGAGGCCAAATGACCGGGGTTATGACTCAATTCCTCAATGATGAAATTGCGCAACTCGGCACAAACATCAGGCAGTAACTCCTTGGGCAGTCTCTTTAGGTCCGAAGGAAAGTCAATATGCGTTAAGTACTTATATTCCATACTACATAATGAAGACATGGTCTTCAATCGATGTCAAGATCTGCTGAACGCGAGAGGCAATGGGACCATCCATTTGCCGAGCGCAGTTCAGCGCGCAAAAGTACAAAGAATACTTGACATGTGCAAGTAAAATCGCAAAATTCGATTTTGTAACAAAAAAAAACTCTATCTCTTGCACGGTTCATAAAAAAGCAGTACCTTTGTCGCCGATTTCGCTAAGGAGTCAAAAACAACCGATGAGAACTGTGTTCGAAACAATCGTTCGAGCGAAGCGAGATAAGAAATCGGAGAGCAATAATCAAGACACAACTCTGTTGTGGATTGAAGAGGAGGAATCGTGAGCCGCCTAATTTGTAAGGCCAATTCATTTCGGCGAGCGGATTCCAACGAAAAGGAAAGTTGTCTGAGTGGTCGAAAGAGCCGCACTCGAAATGCGGTGTACGCATTACGTCGTACCGGGGGTTCGAATCCCTCACTTTCCGCAAGACAAAAAAAAGGCACGATGCAAGTTTACTTGTAATCTGCCTTTTTCTTTTGGATTGTAAGGATGCCTCAGGCAGACTTGGGATTGCGGAGAAATCCCTCACTTTCCGCAAGCGGAAACCTCGGGAAAGAGCAGAAACGCAGAAACGCAGAAACGCAGAAACGAAAACGGAAGTCCATCGGGCTTCTGTTTTCGTTTCAACTCCGCTGCAACTTAATTTTTGGCATATTTCTCAAAGGTGTTTCAAAGGTGATGATAAGGTGATGATAGACTGATGTTGCGAAGGTGCAAAATTCCCTAATTGTCTGACTTTTCCATAAAAACTGAATTTTATTTTGCTCATATCAATTATTTTTTGTACCTTTGCAGCCGAAAGCGTTGCAAAGACATAAGCAACGTAGTAAAAATAGTATGTTAGATAAGGAATTCAATTATTATTTGGAACATCAGAATGAGTTGTTGCCAAAGTACGAGAATCAGTACCTCACTATTGTCGGAAACAAGGTAGTTGGTGCCTATGCTACAGCTGCTGAGGCATTATATGAGAGTGATGCCAAGTATGCCCCCGGCACTTGTTTAATCCAATTGTGTACCCCCGGAAATGGAGCATACTCTGTTCGAGCATATTCTCGTGTTTGTTACTGATATGGCGGCTGTTGTTACTATTGATTATGGGAAGCGCGTGTACTCAATTGAGACCATGTGCAAGGTTTCTGCGTACCACGATGTAGTACGTTTGGGAAATGACAACCATCCGAAGTTCTTTGAATATAATGCTATTTGGGATACTGGTGCCGTCCGTACTGTAATTTCGCCCAAGGTGGTTGCTGATTTAGGATTGCAACCACGTGGAAAAGTTGCTATGTATCACGCTAATGGTGTATCTTATGTAAATACCTATTTTGTTAATCTGCTTCTGCCGAACAAGATGGAAGTGCAGATTTTGCAGGTTATGGATGGAAACTTGCCGGATGCGGATATTCTACTTGGAATGGATGTGATAGGTTTAGGAGATTTTGCAATAACTGCACCGCAAGGTAAGACACTTTTCTCATTTAGTCAGCCATCGCAATATGCGATTGACTTTAAGAAAGAATGATAGTCCTAAACAAGTTGGACTAAAATAGTGGAAATCAAAACAATAAGATATTAAGCAAAAAAAAGAAAAATTAACCCCTACCGCAGGGCATGACCCTGCAAAGACATAGTAAACACGAAATCGTCTATCTATATGAAAAATAGGTAGGCGATTTTTAATGCAAAAAGCAAATTTATTTGTGTATATCAAATTTTTGTTGTAACTTTGCAACCGCGAAAGAGTGATAATTATGCCAGCGCAAGATAAATCCATATTTGTAGTTACTTTTCCTTTGAAAACAGAAAAGTGGCAAGAAGACAGAATCGACAAGATGCTGCGGATGTTGACTGTGTGGTATAATGATAAACAAAATGTTCTATTAAGCCGATATATCCATTTGTCTCATTCTACAGAATTCAAGGAGGCAAAAAATAAAGGTAAACGTGATTTTGCCACATTTATGCAGGAAAATGGCTTTAGTAAATTTGGCATCGAGAAGGTTTTTGCAGATGCGACACTTTCTAAATCTGTGACGAATGAGCAGATGGTTGAGCATGGAATTAACTCCAAAATTATTCAAGAACTTGCTCATCGTGCGTGGAGTGCGTGGGAGAAAAAATTATTTGGACAAGGCAAATTCATTCGTACTGATAATATAGTGGATACGATGAAAAGCAGACGCCTTGGCGATTCAATCACGGGTTTTTCATACTCTCTCAAAGACTTCACATTGACAATGTTTGCCAATAAGCCCCATCGCCACGAACTATTTACTATTCCATTTGAGGTAAATAGAGATAGTGAATACGAATTGTTTGCTTTGGCACAGGAGGTTAGGAACATTGCCATTACCCGCAAAGAGATACGTGGCAAACATAAATATTATGTCCAATTCTCTTTTGCCGGAACTCCATACAATAAAGGTCGTCATTTAGGAACAGGTGTCGTAGGCATTGACCCGGGACCGAGCAAAATTGCCATAGTGAGTGATGATGCAATAAAAATTATTCCTTTAGCAGCATCTATTGCTGATGATGAACATACAACGGCACGTTTGAGGAGAAAATTAGATAGAAGTCGTCGTATCACCAATCCGCAAATGTATAATGAAGACGGTACGAATAAAAAAGGGGAACGGCAAAGAGTATTCTCTCATCATTATTTGACTACAAAGGCATTACTGGCAGACCGACAACGCAAGTTAGCCGAAAAGAGGAAAATCGCGCATAATGAATTGGCGAACGAAGTTTTGACAATGGGCAATGAGTTTAGAGTGGAAAACAACAACTTCCGTTCTATGCAAGCGCGCTCAAAAGAAACAACAAAAAATACTAAAGGAAAGAATAATAGTAAGAAACGGTTTGGTAAGTCACTTGCTAATCGTGCCCCGTCGGAGTTCTTGACCATATTAGAAAATAAGGTACACCAATACGAAAATGGCGTATATGTGGATATACCGACTCCTACCGCTTGTACGCAGTATGATTTTACAAGTGGGGAGTTTACTAAACACGAATTAAAAGAACGCACGATTACTACTTCAGATGGTACACAACACGACCGCGATGCGTTGGCTGCTTTTAATATGAAGTTTGTGCAAGTAGAGAAAGTAGCAGGCAAAAAGAAAGTAGAAAAGTCAAAAGACAACTTTGATAATGAATCCATGGCAGCGTTTTACCCTCGCTTCTGCCAAATGGAAAATGAAATGTAGGGATTTGTAATCCCGTTGTGAGCGTTAATTGGCACAGCGGTGCCATTGCTCATCGAAAGAATTATTGGAACAAAAGCGAACACCACTCGTTCTCTGTCGTTTTGTAAAAAGTGACGTTGAAGGTACCGGTCGCATGACACTTTTTAGTACAAGATTCTTACCCTATTTATTGAAATTCAGTATCCTACTACTGATAGGGTACGCAAGTACCCAAAATGTAGGGTAATTACAGGCTGCCGCCCCTTTCCCAATCTCTGCAAAAAGGGTACGCAAGTACCAAAAATGTAGGGTAATTACAGGGCATAGACGGCTCGGACGAGGACACCGTCAGGTACGCAAGTACCTAAAATGTAGGGTAATTACAGGATTTCGCGATGGATTCGTGCAATACGGGCAGTATGCAAGTGCCCAAAATGCAAATGTAATTTTTATAATTCGTGAAATGGTTACAAAAGACCTATATAAAAATTTAGAGCCTGCGCATTTCTTGAAAGATCACGAGTTAATTCAGCCAAGTACGCCTGAAGATTTAGAAACAAGAAGACGTTTGGCAGATTTTTCGCGGGAAATTGATATCGCTACTTTCATGTTAGCGATGTCCTTTAAACAACCCAATGAAGATCCTTATTTGGATTTATTTGAAGAAAAGGACTTTGGCAATAAGTTCAAGCACGATTATTATCGCCAATATTATCTCTATTCCTCCTTACTTTGGTATCAAAATGCGTTTGAGATGTTGAGCCAGTGCCTATGGTTTTATCATCATTTATATAAGGGGGATTTAAAAGATGGCGAGTTTGAAAAGAAAATATTGTGTTTTAAAATCCATGATACAATTCTAAAGCGTGTTTTTAATGGAGACGAATCAAACATATATACCCAATTCAAGAACAAACATTCAATAGTTATTGAGTGGGCTAATAATCTCAAGCATAGACAATTTTTAGAAAACGATACTTATTTACAGTACCTTGAAATGTGGGATGTTGAAGAAGAAAAGTATCATTCAGATGAGACAAAAAAGCATATACATTTAGAGGATTTACAATCTAAATTAATAGCGTACCATAAGGATATTATTGATTTGGCAAAGAATTTGCTAATACCAATTCGTGAAGATTTAAATTCTCGACTTGGAGTTTATGAGTAACTAAAAAAACGGGAATTATGTGTACCACTATTCGTGACAAACAAAAACAACAACTCATTGAAACAATTAACCAACTTCGTTTCCGCCAAGTCATTTACCATCTTTACACAAGGGGAGAGCAATCTCCTCTTGTTGTTTTGTAATCAGTTGTTGTGTAATCAGTTGTGATACTCTCCTTTGATACTCTCCTTCACGAAAAGTGACAAAGAACCTAACTGTTTTTATCTCCGTCCCCTGTTTCTCCGTACTCATTCTTTACTATTCCTTTATGATTCCTTTATGATTGCTTTATGATTCCTTTACTATTCCTTTATGATATTAAAGCAGCAATAGAAGGGATACTATGCTTTTGTAATAACCATAAACTCACTTTTTGTTGCAAAGGTACTATAAAAATTCATCCATCCCCCTCTCCCCCTTCCCGGTCGCGCTCAGCACATCGTGAGAGCGCCTTTTTTCACAAAAATGATTGAAATTATCACTTTTTTCCTGTAAAAATTTGGTCAATTCAAAATAAAGCAATACCTTTGTAATGTCCAAAATTAAAGTTCGTGTTAAAAATTGGACAATAATACCATAATATCATGTATAACAGAGAGTTACAAAGCGAATTATTGCGTTTGGGGAATATATTTCCTGTTGTTAGCGTTGTTGGACCGCGTCAATCTGGTAAAACAACACTATGTAAAATGTCCTACCCAAACTATGATTACGTCAATTTGGAAGATTCGCAAACTTGGGCACAAGCCATGGAAGATATGCGAATATTCTTGACAACTACGTCACAAGGTATGATAATTGATGAGGCACAACGCCTGCCCGAGTTGTTTTCAATGATACAAGTGTTGGTGGACGAGGACAAATCTCGCAGATTCATCTTGACCGGAAGCAGTAATTTTGCACTATTGCCAAAGATACGTCAATCTCTAGCAGGACGAACTGCGGTATTGACCCTCCTACCATTCAGTATAAAAGAATTGGGCACAGATTTTCCGCCTTCTGTTGACTCGCTCTTGCTCAATGGCTTCTATCCTGCTGTTTGGGGAGACCGACAACCTGCGCAAGATGTCTATCGTGCATACTATAACACCTATTTGCAAAGAGATGTCTCTGACTTAATCACATTACGCAACATAAAACAATTCCAACGATTCCTCTTGCTTGTTGCTGCCAGAGTCGGTTCCGAATTCAATGCCCAAAGTATAGGGAACGATGTCGGAGTGTCGGTACCAACAATTCAGGAATGGATGAATGTGTTGGAAATGTCTTACATTGCTTTCCGTAAATACCCGTACTACAAGAACATCGGTAAACGGTTGGCAAAGATGCCCAAGGTCTATTTTTACGACACCGGATTGGCGTGCCATATTTTAGGCATTGAGAACGAACAACAATTGAATATCCATCCCTGCCGTGGCGGATTGTTTGAAAATCTTGTTATGGTAGAATTCTTAAAACAAACCTTTAATGCAGGAAAAGATGACCATTTGTACTTTTACAAGGACAAAACCCACGAAGTGGATATAGTGATTGAAAACGGTCTTGCTTTGTCGGCATACGAAGTTAAAGTCGCAGATGCCGATAACACGGCGTTCTATAAGTCATTGCAGTATTTTCAACAACTGTACGGAGATGATGTTGTTAGTACTCAAGTGATTTATTCTGGAAAACAAGAACGATTATCCGCTTTTAATGGTTTGAGGAATTATCTTTCCATCTTTAGAAACGAAAAACATACCACGCCACCGGTGGAAAAGTAAGATAAACAACCATCTAAGAAACATTATTTGCACAAGGGGAGAGCAATCTCCTCTTGTGGTTTTTTGCAGTATAAACTGTCATACAGACCCTCTCCCCCTTCCAAGTCGCGCTCAGCACATCGTGAGAGCGATTTTTTAGCTCGAAAATGAAAAACAAATAACCTCTAAGGTCAAAGAAATAGGTTATATGCAAATGCTATCGGAAAAATCCGTGTAAAACCACAAAAATTTCCGCTAAAACACAAAAAAGTCAATTCTTTACACAAAAACTAATATTTTTTCTTATTTGTGTGATTTTTTTTGACTACTTCTACAGGCGAATTTGTGAAACCTCTGAATATACCAGCCATTCCAATGACAGCCAATGTGCTATCCACGTACTTAAATAGATTAGCAGCTCC
>JAGHSR010000020.1 GCA_018065765.1 Candidatus Colicola coprequi | reverse complement strand
ATCTGAATTCGCACTCTATCTCAAATTCCGTGCAAAGTAATACTTTTTTTTGGATAGTGCAAATTTTTTGCTTAAAATCGTAAATTATGCTCTCTTAAAGTGTTTTCTAAGTGAAGTTTTTCTTCAACTCCTCATCGGTTAACATATATACCACTCGTTTCCCATTAGGAGTCCATAGATACGATTTTAGTGCAAAAAGATGATCAATGAGTTCATTCATCTCCTTTTGTATCATCGTTTTTCCGTAAGCGACGGCAGCATCATTGGCAAGAGTCATAGCCAACTGCTGTTTCCATTGTTTCTCCACAGCTGACAGATCCACTTCCTCTATCATGTGCCTCAACGCGCTCATTGCTTGGGTCGTATCCATTTGTGGGGGAATGCCGGATATCGAGAACGACGTCTTATCCAATTGTTCCATGTCATACCCCACTTGACGAAGCGAATCCATCATGCTTCTGACATGCTCTACTTCGTCTGCTGTCACATCCAGTACTTCCGGAAACAATATCTGCTGTGAGATAGCACTCTTCAGTTCCATCTGTCGCACATAAGTATCATATAGAACGCACGCATGCGCGCGGTGCTGATCCACAAACATAAGTCCGCGAGATGTGAGCATGTATATATATTTACCCGCAAACTGCTGAGGTTCATCGTGCCAAAACTCCTCGTCAAATAGTGCTTGTTGCTGGGATTGCTCCCCTAAACTTGTGTCCTGCTCTTTTGTGTCTATAGATGGATAGAGCGTCTGCCAATTGTTCAAATTAGGTTTAGCCTGAGTACGAAATGGATTGTACGAAGACGGTGTAGCTATATGGGGAGGTGTAGCCAACGACTGACCTCTATTGACGGGCATCTCTATCTTGCCGGATGTATCAAAGTCTATTGAGGGAGCTATATTAAACTTGCCGAGTGCCTCCCGAACGGTGGCCAATAGTATCTGAAATACCATTTGCTCATCGGCAAACTTGATTTCTGTTTTGGTGGGGTGGATATTGACATCTATCGACTCAGGATTGATATCAAAATAGATGAAATACGATGGCATGATTTCACCCTGTATCATGCCGGAGTAAGCAGTCATCACTGCTTTGTGAAAATAAGGATGACGCATGTAGCGCCCATTGACAAAAAAGTATTGCTGAACATTCTTGCCGGCGCTTTCAGGTTTACCTACAAACCCACGAATAGATACCAACTCCGTATCTGATTCAATGTGGACAAATTGCTCTGTGTATGCATGCTTGCCCGATTTCCCAAAAATAGCTTCTATACGTTGTTTTTCCGTTCCGGCTGGCAACTCTAACAATATCTCATCCTGACTGACAAGCGTAAATTGTACTTTGGGATAAACCAGTGCTACACGGTAAAAATCGGTGAGAATATTTCTTAGTTCAGTTTGGTCTGTCTTGAGGAACTTACGCCTTACAGGAACGTTAAAAAACAGGTTTTTCACCTTAATGTTCGTACCCACAGGACATTGTATAGGTTCTTGTCGGATGACTGACGAGCCTGCTATTTCCAATGTCGTGCCTACCTCGTCCTCCTCACGTCGCGTCTGTACCTCCACTTGAGCTACTGCACATATACTGGCGAGTGCTTCACCACGAAAACCCATCGTGCGCAGAGCAAATAGGTCAGAAGCTTGTTGTATCTTGGATGTAGCGTGGCGTTCAAACGCCATTCGCACATCGGTTTCACTCATGCCCTTACCATTATCTACCACTTGCAGCAAGGTGCGACCGGCATCTTGGATAATAATCTGAATGCGGGTAGCACCGGCATCCAACGAATTTTCTACCAGTTCCTTGATGCAACTGGCAGGACGTTGTATAACCTCACCGGCAGCTATTTGGTTGGCTACACTATCGGGCAACAGATGTATGATGTCCATGCTAATTTATAGAACATTCCTTGAGTCAGAGACTCTAAATCAAATAGTAAAAAACGAACAACAACAGTGCCAATAGCACAATCCAAAATACCAACTTAGACTGGTACTTAGCTTTGCTTTGCATCATGTTTTTTTCATGTTGTTCACGGAACGAACCGCGATGAAGGCGCGCAAGTTTTTCCTTGCGCGCCTCTTTCTCTTTATCGTAGTAAATGGGGCGATAGTCCCATTCACGCGGTTTGTTTACTTTGGGGAATAGAATAGACATTACTTAACAATAGCTAAGAAAGTCTCATCCTCCATGTACTTAGCAAACTCAATATCTTTTTGAGCACGAGCCTTCATCGAAGCATCTTGTGCCACAGCAGCTTTCAAGTTGGTGTAAACAGCGTCACGGTCGTTCGTGCGTGCACCGACAATAGCACTCAGATATGCAGTAGTTGCATTGGGCTCAGCTACGGAAGCAAGAGTCTTGCGTGCACCTGCATAATCCTCGTTCAGGATTTGCTGAACGGCTGCATTGTTGGTTGCGCTCTGTTTGTAAGCAGTCTTTGCATTCTTGTAGTCACCCTTCATGGTGTACAGAGTACCTTGTGCGGTAGCCAAGTCACCTTGAGTTCCGGCAGCCTTGCCTAAATAGGTTTCTGCTTGCTTGATGTCACCATCTGCCAATGCAGCTACACCTGCGTTATAGTTAACGTCAGCATTGTTAGGCTCAATGTTAAGAGCTTTCTGATAGCAACGACGAGCTTCTGCCACGTTATCTTGCTCAAAATAGGTCAAACCGAGGTTGTTCCATGTACGATAGTCAGTACCAAACATTTCAGTAGCCTTCTTGTAAATAGCTTGCTTCTCGCTGTTGTTGTTGGTCAAAGTAGCTGCATACAACATCTCCTCAATATTCAGTTGAGCAGGATCGTTCTTGAATAGAGCCGTGATTTCTTCATCACTCTTACCAATGATGTCGGTAGTAAGAATCATGCGACTGCGACGGAGAGCGGGCAGAACTTCGTCTGCGATGGTTTTATATACAGAACTCAGGTTCTTGATTTGTGCCTCACGCTCCTCAGGATCGCTATACATGGACAGAACGCGCAGAACGAGTTGCTTGTCTTGGATATTGCTCTCTTCCATAGCCTTCTGGAAACCTTCCCAGTCCTCAGCGGTAGTCTTAGCATCGATGGTTGCATTCACTTTGTCCTTCTTGAGTTGCTTTTGGAGGAATCGTTGAGCATTGGCTTGACGAGCATTAGCCAACTTGGTATTCAGATCCATACCACCATCAGGACTTGCATAACCGGAAACTTCCAAGTTGTTGATAGCTTTCTTCTCATTGTCGTTAGCCTCTTTGATAGCAGCCTGCAGGTTCTTAACGTCTTCATTCTTTGTCTCAGAACTACGCAGATTGGATTGTTGCAGCAGGAACAGGATGTCTGCCTCCTGGATTTCTTGAATCACGCGTTGGAATTTGTCAGCGGTTACTTGTCTCTTGGCGTCCTTAGCATTGACCAACTTAGGAGTAGTAATCACACCATCAGCCACTTTAACATCAGGAATTACAACCACTTTGTTTCCTTTCTTAGCCTCAAAACGAAGATAGAGTTCGCTCTTTGCCATAGCAGGAACAAAATCGAAACTTGCAGATTGTGTGTACGTGCCACCAGCTGCATAACTAACGGTCTTACCATTATCTTTCACCTTCTCACCAACGTAAGTCATTGACTCGCCCAACACTTCCTGACCGTCAAATTTCAGAACAGGAGTAACTACCAAAGTAGCTTTACGAGCAAATTTCTTTGCAGGGAAAGTACCGGTGATTTCTGCATTAACCTTGTTACCAACTACAGCGAGTGGACTCGGGTTAACATTGATTTGCTCCGGAGATACAGGAGCACCACATGAGGTCAATATAGCCGCTAAAGCTACTACCGACGCAAATAGAAAACCTTTTTTCATACAATTGAATTTTGTTTATTTATGATATTTGTTTGTAGATTTTTACACTCCACACCTTATCGGCTGCAAAATTACTCATTTTTTTGCAAACGCGCAACTTTTTGAGTTTTTTTTTTGAAAAATCGCATTTTTTTACTACTTTTGCAGCCTAATTCGTGTTCGCATATGCAGAAATTCGCATTTTCCCTCTTTATCGCGTGTGCAACTCTCTTGTCGTGCACACACAAACCGTCCAAGGTGGAACTGCTCCGTCTTGAGAAACAACATCAAGATAGTGTTGAATATTGTCAGGCGCAACAAACGCTACGTTACTCCGACTCCATCTTACAAACTCTCCTGCCACAGTCGGACGAACAGCTCAAACTGTTTCGCTACGAAAAAAACGAGGACTTTGAAGACTATGGCCACTACGTACATCGGCTGTTGACCACCGGCAGCAATACCTCCCGCAATTTCCTGCAAGCATACGTCTCCGACAACCGCAAAACCACCATTCAGTGCTTCTATTACGGTGCCCATCCTCAAAATCAACTGCACGTACGCCTCTCGGTGGGCGACCTATACATAGAAAAGGAGGGGAGCAACCATGCTTTTGAAGCTGAAGGTTGGCACGAGATTCTTACCGTAGAATCACAGGACGCCATCGACATCCTGCATTTTGTATCCTCCCATGCCCAAGAGCGCATTCGCGTGACAATGGATGGAAAAAATTGCGTGCAATACTACCTCAATCAACAGGAAAAACAGGCTCTTACTGATACGTATCAACTAGCTGTCCTTATGAATGATATCGACCAGTTGGAACGCGCCATTCGAGTGGCCTCTCTGCAAATACAAAAATTTCAAAAACACCACGATTTGCAATAAAAATTTGCCAATACCATTTTTTAGTAGTACCTTTGCCCAAATTTTACAAACAAATTACCTAAACACTATACTTATTATTATGGAATTAGAAAAAATTATAGCCAAAAAACTACTGGGTCTCAAGGCCTTTCGTGTGCAGACGCTCAGTCCGTTCACGTGGGCAAATGGATGGAAATCCCCCATCTATTTGGATGACCGCAAGATACTTTCCTATCCCAACGTGCGTAATTTCTTTAAGTTGGAGTTATCACATCGTGTAGCGGAATATTTCCCCGATGCAGACGTCATTGCCGGCATCGCTACCAATGCCATTGCTCATGGAGTACTGGTGGCTGAGGAGTTGGCTTTACCTTTTGTTTATGTGCATCCTATGCCCAAGGATCACGGACTGGAAAATCAGGTGGAAGGTGACTTGCGCCCGCACCAAAATGTGGTGATCATTGAGAATCAGGTCAATGTGGGTTCCAACGTACAGAAAGTCATCGAAGCCGTACAAAGCAACGGTTGCAACGTATTGGGAGTAGTTACTATCTTCGACTATCATCTGCCATCAGCTGTCAAACGCATCAACGCTGCCGGTGTGGAGTTTTTGTCACTAACTAATTTCGATGCACTCATTGAGCAAGCTAAAGCTATCAACTTGTTCTCCGAAGAGGACATTCACATCCTGCACGAGTGGCACAAAGCGCCATCGCAGTGGGGTAAATAAACAATGGAGGATATGAGTATGAATGAAACTAAATACGAGAGCCAAATATGCTCTGCCCCTACTAACGCGCACGCGATATATATGGTATTGAGCAACTTGGAGAATATCAACCGTGTCAAAGATCTCATCCCCTCTGACAAAGTGCAAGAGATAGAGGCTAATGCAGACTCGGTACGCATCAAAGTGGACGGATTAGGACAGAAACTCACTATCTCTATCGTAGATAGAATAGAGAACGATACCATCAAGTTCGGTTGTCAAGGACTGCCCATGGCGGGGAACTTCTGGATTCAACTCAAACAGGTCAGCGATTGCGACACCCGTATTCGTCTCACACTCAAGGCGGATATCCCTATGATGTTCCGTATGATGCTTGACAAAAAACTACAAGAAGGATTGGACCGAGCTGCACAAATGCTTGCCCAATTCCCATACAATCAGTGGCTATAACTAACAAAACATACCTTAAACACTTATGTCAGCCTCAAAAAAAAGACATCACGTCCCCCGCATTCATCGAGAAGGGAGAAATGCCATCATAGGTTTAATACTTGTTATTTTTGTATTGGAAGTATTGCTATTTGTACTGCTACCCGACCAGCACTGGATTTTTGCCCTAATACTGGTACTATCTGCACTCTTGTTGGTATTCACCACCTATTTCTTTCGCAGCCCTGTTCGCGTACTGGAGGTGGAAGACCCCAATTTCTTGATAGCCCCGGCGGATGGACATGTGGTGGTCATAGAACCTACTATGGAGAACGAGTATTTTCACGAGGAACGACTGCAAGTTAGTATTTTCATGTCACCCTTTAATGTGCATGCCAACTGGTATCCCATTGAGGGCAATATATTGGTTAGCGAGCACCAAAAAGGACGTCACAAAGGAGCATGGTTGCCTAAGTCATCTACCGAAAACGAACGCAGTCTTGTGGTGATAGAGACACCATCCAAAGTGCAGGTTGCCGTCCGTCAGATAGCTGGGGCTATGGCGCGCCGCATTGTCACTTATGCCAAACCCGGCCACCAATGCCATCGAAACGAACATATGGGATTTATCAAGTTGGGCTCACGCGTGGACATGTACCTGCCGGTAAATACAGAGATGTTTGTCGCTGTGGGTGAACCCGTACGAGGCAACGAAACCATTATTGGCCGCTTGAATAACTAACCACCAACCACTAACCACCAACATACCTACAATTATGTTTAAAGAACTATTTGCTCAGTATCCTTTTACCATGACTGATGAACAGGTGCATGATGCAACTGTCAATATTTTGAACGAGCACTTTGCTGAAAACAACAACATTGAGGTTTGGAAACAATGCCTCAACCAGATAGATTTAACCACCTTGAACGGAGAAGATACCGTAGCTAAAGTGGAGAGTATGGCGCACAAAGTTACCGACTTTGCCAAGCACTTCCCTAACCTACCCAACGTAGCTGCCATGTGTGTCTATCCCGCTTTGGCTGATGTGGCACGCCAAAACCTGCCGAAGCAAATAGAGGTAGCTTGTGTCAGTGCCGGCTTCCCCGCTTCGCAAACTTTTATCGAGGTCAAAGTTGCCGAAACTGCTTTGGCACTCAAGGCTGGAGCAACTGAGATAGACGTTGTCATCTCTGTGGGCAAGTTCCTCGAAGAACGTTATCAGGAGGTCTTCGACGAAATCAGCGAACTTAAAGCCGTGTGCGGCGAACACCATCTCAAGGTTATTCTGGAAACAGGTGCTTTGGCTACTGCCGAGAACATCTGGAAAGCTTCTATCCTGGCTATGGCTGCTGGGGCAGACTTCATCAAAACATCTACCGGAAAAATCAAAGTCAATGCCACCCCCGAAGCTACTTTTGTTATGTGCTCAGCCATCAAGGCTTGGCAGGCACGTACCGGCAACAAAGTTTGCTTCAAACCTGCCGGTGGTGTCAGCACCACTGACGAAGCTGTACAACACTACACGCTTGTTAAGGAGATTTTAGGACAGGATTGGCTCAACAACCGCTCATTCCGCTTCGGAGCAAGCAGACTGGCAAACAACCTGCTCACCAGCATCGTTGTCACAGAAACCAAATATTTTTAAGGAAACTTTTATACTAGCTATATTTTCTATAGGGGCTATTTTTTTCAAAAAATATTTGGCGGTATCAAATAAAAGCAGTACCTTTGCACCCGCTTTCGAGCAAGAATGTCTTTCCCCTTTTGGGGAGGGGACTCAAAAAAGCTCGTGAGAGGTTTTTCGAAGAGGAGGAGCACAACTCGCCTGTTGATTAAACGAAGTGGCAATCAACCTTTGCGATGTAGTTGCGACGACGAACGGGATGTGGCGCAGTCCGGTAGCGCAACGGTCTGGGGGACCGGAGGTCGCAAGTTCAAATCTTGTCATCCCGACAAAATAAGAGAGCAATCTCTTTTTTTGTTTTTATGCCAATCTTCTGCTACCCCCCCTCCTAATACTTCCTATAGTAGCACCATCAATCTATACTTCCTATAGCAGCGCAGCGGTCTTACCTCCTACAGCGCAGCGATCTAGAACAACAGAACCACCAACCACAACCCCTAACGTACACACAACAGGCTCAGATTCTCTTGTGTAGTTTGTTTTATTGTTCATCTTACTTTACCTCTGCACCTGCGACATTAACTTAGATGTTTTTACAGAGAACAAGACTGGTTGGTTTTATTTTGGTCATAGGGATGGTCAATTTTTCATCCGGCATCTCATTTACCACTCAACGCTGTGTCAGAACTTTCGGGTGATAAGATACAACATTTTTTTGAATTATGCAAGTTTTGCGGGTAGAATTTACGTAAAATCCTTTCGTTTTGCTTTTAAATTTTTATTTTTTAAGTGAAAACATCGAAAATATTTTGTTAACTACAAAATTATTTGTATCTTTGTGCGATATTTTGGTGTATTATATGTATACCAAAGTACGATCGCAAGCTCACGCAGGGATGTCTGCGGTGCCTGTAGCATTACGTTAGCATTCGTGGGTGGGGTTGCAGACATATTGATAAAGGCGTCTATATGATGCTCTGTTTTGGCATTTCGAAACTTCGCAACTTTCACATATTGTTTCAAAACATTGCAACGGTAGATGTCCTCGGGATGTGTATATTCCATATTGCACCTTAGTTATCTAAGGCGCGCGTATATACATATTTGCGTGGGCTTCGCGTTGCTTGTTTGAAACAATTAGGCAATGCGAAGGCCTCGAAATGCGGAACAAGCAAAGGTGCAAGTCCGCGTTTTTTATTCTATAGGATATTCCCTATTTTAAAAAAATTGCAGACGCATAGACGCAACAGGAGTTTATGCGGGCTTCAATGTGCTTGTTAGGAACAAGGAGGCATTGCGAGAGCCTGAATCACCAGACAAGCGAAGCCCGCATTTTGAAACAACAAATATAGTTACTGCTTGTGAGCAAGCTCCCAGCCGTAACCCCATATAGTTGAGGATAGTTGCCTATCCTTGGCAAAAAAATGATCTTTGAAATATTGATATTCGGACGCCGCCTTTCGCTGTGTGAAATTCCCCCGAATGTCTGGTGGAGGTGGCAAAGATTATTCTTTTGCCATCGACTGACGCCGAATATCA
>JAGHSR010000019.1 GCA_018065765.1 Candidatus Colicola coprequi | reverse complement strand
GGTATTTGCGGTGGACATGGTGGTGAACCAAGTTCTGTTAAGTTCTGCGCACGTGTGGGTATGAACTGCGCAAGTTGCTCTCCATTCCGTGTTCCTATTGCTCGCTTGGCTGCTGCTCAGGCTGCTGTAGAGGACGCACGATAAACTATGTAAAAACAACTAAGAGACTGTTTATGATGATAGACAGTCTCTTTTTTGTTTTTTTTTGATTAATGCTTTTGATGGATTAGTACATCTTGCCCTCTATCCAATTGACAAAACGCTTGGGAAGGATGTTGTCTAAGAAGCAAAATATCTGATAGATTCTGCCACCCACATAGAAAGGAGCGGGTGTTTTCATGTTCGCCATCCGCCAAAACCGATGTGCCATCAAGTGAGGTTTCATGCCTCCTATTTCGTCCTTCTCCATACTCTCTACAGCCTTGTTCATTCGCGTATAGACATCCGCACCGACCAAAGATTTATTACGCGCGTGCGTGAAGCCGGTGGACACATCGCCCGGCATGAGGCAGGATACCTGAATACCAAAGTCCCTAACCTCGTTAGCCAGTGCTAAGGCTAAGGCATTGATGGCAGCCTTGCTGGCGCTATAGAAAGCCTGATAAGGCACACTAAGCACGGCTGCTACGCTACTGGTGAACAAAATCTTGCCGTAGTGTTGTTCGCGCATGATAGGCAATATCGCTTTAGCAAAGCGAAAAGCACCCAAGAAATTGACATCCATTTGGCGTTGTGCATCCTGCTCGGTCGTGAACTCAATAGGTCCACTGATTCCGTATCCGGCATTGCTGATAGCCACATCAATGTGGTCGGTCAGCTTCATCACTTCGGCTATAGCTGCCTGAACACTATCTTCGTCGGTGACATCACACGGAACATGCGTAACACCTGCTGTGTTGGCATTGTGGCGACTGAGACAGAACACTTGCCAACCGTTGTGCTGAAATAGTTCGGCAGTTGCCAACCCTATCCCACTAGATGCTCCTGTGATGACTAAGGTTTTCATTCAAATGGAGAAGGCTTTTTCAGTTCTTGAGAAATGATATTGACGGCTTCATCAATGATTGTTTCGGTATGGGTTGCCATCAATGTGGTACGAAGCAGGCACTCGCCTTCCACGCAAGCCGGTGCAACGACAGGGTTGACATATACACCCTCATCAAACAACCGCTTGCCATAGTACAAGGTGTCGAGTGTTTTGTACGTAAAGATTGGCACGATAGGCGTAGGTGCCTCTATAATCTTGATACCGGAAGCTATCAATTCTTTCTGAAAATACTTAGCGATATTCATGAGACGTACAGGACGTTCCTGATCTTTTTCCAGTTCGTTGAGTGCAGCCAAGGCTGTAGCGGCAGAACATGGCGTCATGCTGGCTGAGAAAATAAACGGTCGGCTCACATGGCGGACATAGTCCGCCACGCGGTGACTGGTTAGCATACAACCACCGATACTGGCAAGCGACTTGGAGAAAGTGAGCATGGTGATATCCACCTTGTCGGTCAGTCCGAAGTAGTTAGCCGTACCACGTCCACCCTGTCCCAATACACCAAAACCGTGTGCATCGTCCACCATCACGCGTGCTCCGTATTTCTCTGCCAATGCGCATATTTCAGGCAAACGGCATATATCACCACGCATAGAAAAGACGCCATCGGTGACAATCAACTTGCCGGCGATTTCGGGAATGGATTGGAGTTTTTTCTCCAAATCCTCCATGTCTGAATGTTTGTAACGCAGAACGGTTGCGTAGGTCAAACGGCACGCATCGTAAATGGAAGCGTGGTTTTCGCGGTCGTTGAGGATATAGTCATTCTTGCCGCAAATAGCGGATATGATACTCAGATTGGTTTGAAACCCGGTGGAACATGTGATAGCCTCTTCATACCCTGTGTATGCTGCCAAGGCATGCTCCAACTCCAAGTGCAGGTCTAACGTGCCATTCAAGAAACGACTTCCGCTAACGCCAGAACCGTATTTCTCCAAGGCTTTGATGCCGGCTTCGATAACTTTCTCGTTCTCTGTAAAACCAAGGTAGTTGTTGCTACCCAACATGATTTTACGTTTTCCTTCCATAAAAACAATGGGAGCTTGTTTGGATTCCAAGCAGTGAAAATATGGATAAACATCCAATTCACGAACCTTATCCAACAAGTCTATATGACATTTTTGAAACAGATCCATTTTGGTTTTTTGTTAAATTACAGTCCGCAAAGTTAATACAATTTGTGAGTGTGTGCAAATTTTTTTTAAGATTACTGAATTTTTGTACATTTTTTATTAATGGGTGTACGTAAAAAGATAGTCTTTGGGGGTGTCGGTGTGAAAAACATAATTTAATTTGCGTAATCCGAAAAAAAGTAATACCTTTGCGAGCAAATGTGCGGCGTGTATATACATATCCCTTTTTGCCAATCGCGGTGTCAGTATTGTGATTTTTTCTCCACGACTGAATTGTCACGGCGAAAGGAATACGTCAATGCACTCCTCGCTGAGTGGCAGGAGCGGCAGATAGCTCCTTCGGAAATAAGCACTGTGTACATAGGCGGCGGTACTCCTTCCCTACTCGACCCACAGGACATTGCACGCATCGTGAACGCGTTATTGGGGAAAGACACAGGGGGCACGAATGCAACGAGAGAAATCACGCTGGAAGCCAATCCGGGTGATTTGACGATAGAGAAACTCGTTGCCTTACGTGAAGCAGGTATCAACCGATTAAGCATTGGTATTCAGTCGTTTGACGATAGGCTTCTGCGTCTAATAGGTCGCCGTCACACGGCAGCACAAGCACGAGAAGTGGTGTGTCAGAGTCAAGAGGCAGGGTTTGACAATATCAGCATTGACCTCATGTATGGCTTACCCACCCAAACGATGGATGAGTGGACGGCAACTATTGATGAGGCATTGCGTCTGCAAGTGCAACACTTGTCTGCATATTGTCTCACCTACGAGGAAAACACACCGTTGCATAAACGTATGATGTCCGGCGAGTTTGACGAGGTAGATGAAGACACCGAAAACACGATGAATGATGTACTGTGTGCCAAGTTGCGTGCGAAGGGTTTTGAGCACTATGAGGTAAGCAACTTCGCTCTGCCCGGGTATCGCTCACGACACAACTCCGCCTACTGGAACGACATCGCTTATATAGGGCTTGGAGCCGGAGCACACAGTTACGATGGGCGAATACGCAGTTGGAACATAGCTAATCTGAACGAGTATATTTCTTTGGCTATGGCACACAATTTGCACCGAGATAGCGAGACTCTGACTGAGGAGCAAAAGCGCATGGAGTATATTATGTTAGGAATGCGTACCAAAGAAGGCATCGTGCTGGACGGAAAGCGCATTGTCCCGACGGAACAGGATTGGCATGTGCTGAACCGAATCATCGAACAACTCATTTGAAAAATAGAAATTAAAAAAGAATTAAAATACTTTTGGAATATGACAAAATACAAAGACATGACCTTTAGAGGTAAGTTTCTACTCTGGTTTTGGGGTATATTTGGAGGAGGTGTGTTGCTGGTTTTTTTGATTTTCCTTCTCATCAGTACCGGCAATTTGGGATATTTGCCTCCGTTGGAAGAGCTGCAAAACCCCAAGAATCGCTTTGCAAGCGAAGTTTTTTCGTCCGACATGCAGTCGTTGGGACGCTATTACCGTACTGAGAATCGTGTCGGGGTGCAATATACCGACCTCAGTCCCTATCTGATAGACGCTCTCATAGCTACTGAGGATGCGCGTTTCTATAGGCATGCCGGCATAGATACCAAGTCCCTGTTTCGTGCAGTCATCAAGTTGGGACGTGCAGGAGGTGGCTCTACCCTAACCCAGCAATTAGCAAAACAGTTGTGGTCTCCTCGAGCCAACAATATTTTTGAGCGAGCCATGCAAAAACCCATCGAATGGGTCATTGCCGGCAAACTGGAACGGTTGTACTCAAAGGACGAGATTCTGCTTATGTACCTCAACCAATTTGATTTTTTATACAACGCCGTAGGTATCAAGTCGGCTGCTCAAGTGTATTTTGCCACCACTCCTACTGACTTGACCATCGAGCAATCGGCTATGTTGGTTGGCATGTGTAAAAACCCGTCTTTATACAACCCGATTCGCCATCCCGAACGTGCTCTCAATCGTAGAAACACCGTGCTTAGTCAAATGTGCAAGTATGAGTACATCACCAGTGAGCAGCGCGATTCGCTTATGCAATTGCCTATAGAAATCAACTACCGCAGTGTGGATCACAAGCAGGGGTTGGCTCCCTATCTGCGTGAATATTTGCGTTTGGTGCTGACTGCCAAGGAGCCTAAGCAGAGTAACTACTCCGAGTGGAATCAACAACAGTACTTGTTTGACAAGCAGCAATGGGATGAAAATCCTCTGTATGGATTCTGTGCTAAAAACCGCAAACCCGATGGCAGTCACTACGACCTCTATCAAGATGGATTGCGCATATACACCACCATCGACTCGCGCATGCAGCGCTATGCCGAAGAAGCAGTGCATGAGCACATGGTCTTTAAACAGAAGCAGTTTTTTGCGGAGAAGAAAAACCGCAGTTATGCTCCCTTTGCGCGCGACTTGAGCAAAGACGATATCAATGCTATTATGAATCGTGCCATGCGTCAAACAGACCGCTACCGTGCAATGAAGAAAGCGGGTTGCTCGGCTGCTGAGATAGATGAAGCCTTCAACACACCTACCGAGATGCGTGTTTTCACCTACGATGGCCTCAAAGACACCATAATGACTCCGATGGACTCGATACGCTGGCTCAAGTATTTCCTGCGTTGTGGATTTATGTCTATAGACCCGCACAACGGCCATGTCAAAGCGTATGTAGGAGGTCCTAATTTTACACATTTTCAGTACGATATGGCGACAATGGGTCGTCGTCAGATAGGCAGTACCGTCAAGCCTTATCTCTACACCTTGGCTATGGATGAAGGGATGTGGCCGTGTGACAAGGTTAAGAATGTGGAATACACTCTCATCGATGACAATGGTATTGAATGGACTCCGCGTGACGCCCATGCCGAGTGCGTAGGCGACACAGTGGATCTGACTTGGGGACTCAAGAAGTCCAGCAACTGGATTACGGCTTATCTGATGTCGCTATTCACGCCAAACCAATTGGCTAAGCTTATGCACACGTTTGGTATCAAGGGGGACATAGACGCCGTTGTGAGTATGTGTTTGGGTACGTGCGATGTCAGTGTGGAGGAGATGGTGGATGCTTACACCACTTTTGTGAACAAAGGCATACGAACAGAACCGCTTTATGTCACACGCATAGAGGACAACTCCGGCAACGTGATTGCTACTTTTCAACCACGCACCCACGAAATCATCAGTGAATTGACTTCCTACAAAATGATATACATGTTGCAGAAGGTGGTTACCGAAGGTACAGGAATGCGTCTTCGCGGCAGTCAGTACAAACTATACATGCCTATGGGCGGTAAGACAGGAACATCACAAAACCACTCAGACGGTTGGTTTGTCGGGTTCACCCCCGAATTAGTAGCCGGCTGCTGGGTAGGCGGTGAAGATAGAAGCATCCACTTTGATTCTATGGACAAAGGACAGGGAGCTCGTACGGCGTTGCCTATCTACGGAGCGTTCATGCAAAAAGTGTATGATGACCCCGAATTAGGCTATAGTCGTGAGGCACAATTTGACATTCCGACTTGGTTTGACCCCAATGCCGGGTGCAAGTAGAGCCCATGCCTTCCCCTTTAGGGGGGAGGAGTTAGTTTAGAGATTAGAGTTTAGAGTTTAGTATTGTTGAAAGTTCGTAGATTTATAGTAGTTCTATTGTGCTGTGTGCATTGTGCTTTGGGCGTTGCTCAGTTCAACACAGACCGTATTACGTCCATTGGGCGCAACGCGCTGTATTTTGATGACTATGTGCTGTCTATTCAATATTTCAATCAGGTTATCAAACTCAAACCCTACTTGAGTGAACCGTATTTGTTGCGTGCCATAGCCAAAATCCAACTCTCCGACTACAGAGGTGCGCTCCTTGACTGCAATGCGGCTATTGAGCGCAATCCCTTTCAGCCGGGCGCATATTATACCCGTGGCTATGTGTATCGTCAGTTAGACGAGGCGGACAAGGCGGAACAGGACTTTACGCAGGCGTTGGTCTATTCACCCGACAACAAGACCTATCTGACTATGCGTGCCGACGCGCGCAGTGAACAAAAGAAGTTTACGGAGGCCTTGGAAGATATCAATTACCTGCTGCGCCGTGAACCGCACTCTGCGGGGCTGTTGTTTGAGAAAGGTATCATCTGCCTAAATCAGGAAGACACGTTGTGCGCGCGCGACCAGTTTGCCGAGAGCGTCAAGTATGACTCGCAAAATCCTGCCAATTGGTCTGCATTGGGACTCATCAATTTAATGCTGGATAACGAGCAGGAGGCAATGAACAACCTCACCCAAGCGATAGATTTGGGTAGTAAATGGGCGGGTGACTATATTAATCGCTCGATTATTCTTTATCACAACCACAACTTTCGCGGTGCGCTCAGCGATTTGGACAAGGCGGTGGAACTGAGTGGGAACAATGCACAGACTTACTACAATCGCGGTATGTTGCGTGTAGAAGTGGGCGATTACAATCATGCGTTAGAGGATTTCAATCGAGCTATTGAACTCAGTCCGGACCAGACTGAGATGCTGTATCAGCGTGGCACGTTGCTGCTGCAACTTCGCCAATGGGAGGATGCTATATGCGATTTTGAAGCACTGATGGAGCGTTATCCCTATTTCCTACCCTCCTATTACCTTGCCGCGCAGGCACATACGGCGATGGGTAAGAAAAAAGCAGCGTATGACCTGAGGCAGAAGGCTTATCAGTTGGAGCAAAACAAGGACAGCATACAGTCTGTCAATACGGATATTCAGATAGCGCAAAATCAGCCCCAATCTAAGGATCGTCGCAAGGAGTTTTCCTCGCGTGCTGCGCAAAACCAAACGGAGGCTGAGGACGAAAGTAGCCCCAAATACGCATCTGAGGCACGTGGCAGTGTGCAAAAACGCTATGCCGATGTGGTCAACGAGCCCCATATCGTACTCACTTACTATGCGCTGAAGCAGCCATTGCGTCGCACTAACTATTCTTATGCAGGAGTGGATAGACTCAACCAATCGCACAGTTTGCCTGCTGACCTTAATTTTGCCACCCAAGAGATACCGTTGACGGCAGATATGGTCAATCAGCATTTTCAGAATATCTCCATTCTGTCCGACTACATTGATCGTGGGCAGGACATGTTTTTTGCCCGTGCCATGGAGTTTGCATTGGTTCAAGACTATGCTTCCGCCATCGATGATGCCACACGAGCACTCCAAATCCTGCACAGCAGCAACGATAGCGACAACGACCGTGCTTCGCGTGAAGCCATTATCACATTTTGTCGTGCTAACTGGCGTTTTCGTCTGTTGGAATACCAGCGTGCTGCCGGTGAGTTGACACAAGAGAGTGCGATGGACTTTGAGATTATGCTGCGCGACTACGATCATGTGGTGGCTATCCAGCGAGATTTCAGTTTTGCATACTACAACAAGGCGAACATGCTTTGTGCTCAAAAGGATTACAAAGCCGCCATTGAGCACTATTCTCTTGCCATCGAGCAAGACCCTGATTTTGCGGAAGCATACTTCAATCGCGGACTTACCTACATTTTTGTAGGCAAGAACACGGAAGGAATCGCCGATTTGAGCAAGTCCGGTGAGTTGGGTATCTATCAGGCATACAATTTGATAACACGACTACAGTAGCCATGAGCAGACATGCAATATATTGTTTGGTGATAAATTTTTGCTGTTGCCTATCGTTTCTTGATTCTCAAGCGCAATTGCTGTGGGAGGTGAGTGGCAACGGTGCATCAAGCAAGTCCTATATTTTAGCCACCAACCGGCTGGTGGATGTTGCTTTTTTGGACACCATACCCAACGTGTTTAAGTGCTACAGCCATTGCAACAAGGTGTTGACAGAGTTTGCCATGCAGGACTATGAGGCAATAGCTGCATTGCGTCAGGCTGCTATCCTACCCGACTCCATTAAACTGACCAATTTCTATACCGATGCTGAGTACAAAGAGATAGATGCCGCGTTGCAACTGACTTTGGGCATGGGTATGGATAAGTTATGCCGCATGAAACCCTCCTATCTGTGCGAGATGTACCGTGTCGAACTGATGCGTAAGTGGCTCGATTATACAGAAGAGCGTTCGATGGAGACGTTCTTTGAGCAAGTAGCGCAGCAGAGCAATATCCCTGTCTATGGTTTGGACGATGTGGGTGAGACGATGTACATGCTATTTGACCGCGAACCATTTCATTGGCAATGTCGCGATTTGAAACAGGTGATTGACTATCCGGAGAAAGAGGTCGCACAAGAGCGCACCATCCGCGATTTGTACCTATGGGGGCGTCTCAACGAGATAGCCATTCGGATTCAGTCACCGGACAACACCGGTTCGTTGAGTTACTCCGATTATCAGGTCTATGCGCAGCGCAATACGCAATGGGTGAAGCGTCTCAAACCCTATCTGTCTGAAGGCAGGTGCTTTGTGACACTCAATAGTATATACTTAGGTGGTGAGAAAGGTTTGATTAGCCAACTCCGTGTTGCCGGCTACAAAGTAAAGCCCGTCAACAAAGCACTGAAATAACAGCAACGAGGTCGCCAATAAATGGTGACCTCGTTGGTTGTAAAAAGAAATGTTCCACGATTTTTGTTGCCTTATCCACCCGTAATCCACCCGTAATCCACCCGTGCGTGGAACAATTTAAGATAGTTCGTTTGTGATTTATGGTATGTTCTAAAAATTACCTACCTTATACAATATAGGTTTCCAAGAGAGCGACTTCACCGGTTGGTATTAGTTGTATATCGTCCAACGATGCAGGGATAAGTACGGCTTCGTTGGGATGGATAATGAGTTGCTCTTCTTTGGGTTGATTCTCCCAACGAACTTCGCAGGTTCCCTCAATCGCTACGTAAATAACAAAAGAATCCAAGGCTGCATAGTCGCGTCCAATGGTGCGATTGAAACATATCTTATTGGTGATAAAGTGCTCATCTTGAACCAAATTTGCAGCTTGATTCAAGTTGCACTGATATGGTGTGAGCGGCTGTTCATTATGGTTATAGTCCATCACAGTTAGTGCCTCGTCGATATGCAACTCACGCGGTTTGCCATCCTGTCCCAATCGGTTGTAGTCGAACAGACGATAGGTGATGTCGCAACTCTGTTGAATCTCTATCACCTGTGTGCCGTGTCGCAAACTATGCACTTCTCCCGCCGGAATGAAGATAACGTCGTTAGGTTTGACATCTACGAGCTGCAGATTATCCAACAACGTGTTATGACTAAGTGCCTGTCGAACACTATTCTCATCGGTGTCATTCGCCCACCCTGCTATGACAGAACCATTGTTAGACCGCGTGACATACCACATCTCGGTTTTGCCACTTTGCTCCAGTTCAGCCGCCGCCATGTCGTCCGGATGGACTTGTATGGACAAATCATCCTTGGCATCAATCCATTTGATGAGCAGAGGAAACATGTCGCCATAGAGTTGGTAGATGTTTCCGCCTACCAATTCATCCATGTAGGTCTCCAATAAATCGTTTAAGTCATTGCCAGCCAAATAGCCGTTTTCAACTACGGAGACATCGTCTCCATATCCCGAGATGAGCCAACGCTCACTGCCCCAAACTTTGGGTTTGTCGATTATATGAAATTTGAGTGGGTACATTTGGGTTATTTGTGATTGGTGATTTGTTATTGGTTATTGTCTAAGGTGTTTTTCCCAGTTCCAAGCACTGAGCAGTACTTGCTCAATAGGTGTGTCGGCATGCCAACCGAGAACTTCGTTTGCTTTGCGAGGGTCAGCCCAAACTTGTTCAATATCCCCTTCGCGGCGTCCAACGACAGTATAAGGTATCGTTACTCCTGATACTTGCATGAAAGTATTGACGATTTCCTTGACGCTCAAACCGCGACCGGTACCGAGATTGAACACCTCTATTTGCTCGCGTGATGGGTTGTTCAACATGCGCTCAATGGCTTTGACATGGGCACGAGCCAGATCCACCACGTAGATATAATCACGAATGCAAGAACCATCGGGAGTGTTGTAGTCATCGCCATAGATTTTTAGTTGTTGACGCACTCCGGCAGCCGTTTGGGTGACAAATGGCAGTAGGTTGTTAGGCACACCGTTGGGCAGCTCACCTATTTTAGCAGAGGGGTGTGCGCCAATGGGATTAAAATAGCGTAAGATAGTTACCTGCAAATCCTGGTTGGCATGTGCCTCGTCGCATAAGATATCCTCGTTGATTTGCTTGGTATTTCCGTATGGCGAGAGTGCTTTTTGAATAGGTGCCGTTTCGTTCACCGGCAGATGCTCTGCGGAAGGTTGTCCATAGACAGTGCACGAACTGGAAAAGACAATGTTGGTGACGCCATGTTGATTCATAGCTTCCAGCAAGTTTAAGAGTGATACGACATTGTTTTTGTAGTATTTGAGTGGTTTTTCGACCGACTCGCCCACTGCTTTGCTGGCTGCAAAATGAATGACGCCTTGGATATCCTTGTGCTTACTGAAAACATTATCCAGATT
>JAGHSR010000152.1 GCA_018065765.1 Candidatus Colicola coprequi | reverse complement strand
TCGTTGCAATGATAGACGTCTTTTTTGATGCCGAGTTTATTGAGTGCCAAGGTGCCGCCAATGCCGAGTAGTATCTCCTGTTTGATACGATTCTCCCAATCACCGCCATAGAGCTGGTGTGTGATTTGTCTGTCCCACTCCGAGTTCAATTCGTTGTCGGTATCAAGCAGGTAGAGGTCGATACGGCCTACAGCCACTTTCCACAGATAGGCTTTCACAACGCGTTCGGGATAGGGAATCTCGATGACCATAGGTGTACCGTCAGCGTTCTTGACTTGACGGAGAGGCAGGTTTTGGAAGTTCTGCGCCTCGTAGTTGGCTATTTGTTGTCCCTCCGGTGAGAGTGTTTGTGTGAAGTAGCCGTAGCGGTATAAGAATCCGATGGCGGTCATATCGACATTGCAGTCGGACGCCTCCTTGAGGTAGTCACCGGCGAGAATACCCAGTCCGCCACTATAGATTTTGAGGACGTGGGTCAGACCATACTCCATAGAGAAATAGGCGATACTGGGTTTATGGGTATCTTTGGGCGTATCCATGTATGCGCGAAAATCAGCATAGGTGCGCTCCAACTGGTCCATGAAGGCTTGGTCTTTGGTCAGTTCCACCATGCGGTCGTAACTGATGATATTGAGCAACATGATTGGGTTAGACTGCGCCTGATGCCAAGCATCGATATCAATGCGACGGAAGATATTCTTGGCATCGCTGTTCCACACCCACCACAGATTGTAGGCAATCTCTTGGAGTTTTTTCAAACTTTCAGGCAGATTAGCGTGGACGGTAACTTCTTTCCACTCTGCTTGATTAACACAATTAACTTGAATTTTTTTCATAAAAATAACACAAGGGGTATTCCTTACCCCAAAAATCGTGCAAAGGTACACTTTTTTTTGCACGTGTGCAAATGTTTTTGTACTTTTGCACCTAATAATGAAAACGAATGACGAAATATTGCGCCGTCGCGACATGCGCGATGTGCTTACGTTTACGATTGACCCCGCTTCTGCCAAAGACTACGATGATGCTTTAAGTTTTGCCGTCTTGGACGATGACACCTATCAGGTAGGAGTACACATAGCCGATGTGACCTATTATGTCAAGCCGGGCAGCAAGGAGGATAATGACGCGTATGACAGGGGAACCAGTGTCTATTTGGTAGATCGTGTGCTACCAATGTTGCCGGAGCGGCTATGCAATGACCTGTGCTCTCTGCGAGAGAACGAGGATAAACTGTGTCTATCCGTAGTTTTTAATCTTACGCACGATGCCCGCGTAGTGAAATATAAAGTGTGCCGAACGGTCATCCGCTCCGATTACCGTTTGACTTATGAGCAGGCACAAAACATGATTGAGGAATGCAAAATGCAGGATGCAAAATGCAAAATGCAGAATGCAGAATACAAAATGCAGAATGCAGAATGCAAAATGCAAAATGCAGAAGGTGAAATGAGAGGGGGAATGGATGAGGAGTTGTGGACAGCGATAAGGGAGTTGAACTTTTTGGCGCTGGTGCTTCGTCGTCAGCGTATGGCTAACGGAGCGTTGGAGATAGAGCAGGATGAGCCGCATTTTGTTTTGGACGAAAACGGACATCCGGTGGATATTTATTACGGAAAAAGCACCGAGTCACACCATCTGATAGAGGAGTTTATGCTTCTGGCAAACCGCACAATAGCCACTGCTATGGCTAAGCACGTAATGGTTTATCGTGTGCATGACAAGCCAGACCCCTATAAGATAGCCGCATTGGAGCGTTTCAAGAAAAAAATGGGTGAGCGTGTGCTCCCTCAAACCCTCGATTTGCTGTTGGTGCGAGCTATGGCGAAGGCTGTTTATTCCACCTGCAATATTGGGCACTATGGCTTGGCGTTTGACTACTACACGCATTTCACGTCGCCCATTCGTCGCTATCCTGATATGATGGTTCATCGGTTGGTGAGCAAGTATTTATTGGGAGAACGAGGATACGAGCAGATCGCTCCCGGGGTGTCGGTGGATAATCTGGAAGACTTGGAGCAGGCGTGCGGGCATTGTTCGGACATGGAACAGTACGCAACGCAGGCTGAACGTGATTCGGTCAAACTATATCATGCCCTATGGATGGCAGACCACGTGGGCGAAGAGCACGAAGGGGTGATTGTGTCTGTGACGGAATATGGGCTGTTTGTTCAACTGCCGGACACTCATTCAGAAGGTTTGGTGCCCATACGGACGATTTGCCCCGGGCATTACTTGGAATTGGACGAAAAGAACTTCTGCCTTCGCACTAAATCCAAGCCCAAAGTTCGTCGCGGCTGGACTGCCGAAACGGAGTTTCCCATAGAAGATCGGTGCTATATGTTAGGCGATAAGGTTCGCGTTAAGATTGTGCGCGTGGACTTAGAAAAAGCACAAGTAGAATTTGAATTGGTGAATGATAATTAGGGATTGACCATGTTTCCCAGCATGTTCCCAGTCTAAGTCAATGCCATCGTTGTTGTCCGTAGGAACCGTTGACGAGGGTGAACTCGGTGAAGTGCCCTTGTGCATCTTCGGTCAGTTCAGCACATGAGATTATTTTGTTACCGAGTGACCTAATGCGTTGAAATATTGATGGTTGGATTCAATCACTAATTGACCATTTTGGATGAATTTGCGGTTGCCTTCGTTGGCAGAAGCGGAGAACTCCTGTATGGCGGTTTCGCTACGTGGGCAGAATAGGTACTGGAAGTATTTCCAGAAGTTTTCATACTTGCCATCTTCGGTCATATCTACCACATCGGTTGCATTATTCGGCTTGGGTGAACACAGAAAAAAAGCCGATAATGAGTTGCGAAGGTTAATCTTGTTGCTGGCGTTGATGCGCTTGTTGATGTATCTGTATAACCAGTTCCATTTGGGCGTATTGGCACTGCGCAACCATGTTACCAGTGTTTGTGCGTCTTTGATTTGGTCGGCTAAAAACCCTGTCTGCTTATGGGACAGTTTTTTCGCTTCTGCTTCGTCCCACTTGATCCATTGGTCGCCGATATGGTAATAGACAACGCTATCTTGGTCCATTTTGACCCAATCATAGGTAGTGCTGTATTTCTCGTTGTAGTCTTGCTGAAAAGCGTATGCTAAATCGCCTTTGTCATGCCAGCCATAGGGGTTGTACACGAGTGAATCGAAGATAGGGTTGAGGAATTGGTTTTTGTACTCCACATCAATGAAGTCATCGTGAGGTGTGTAGTCGGGCAGGAACTGCGTACGCAGGGAGTCGGCAGTGATATAGTCAACGCCATAGTTGCGGTACTTGATATAAGAAGCGGTGTTGGTCACATTCCAGCAAGCGACCTTGATGCCGTCCTTGTGGGCATTAGTGACGAGCGCCTTATCGGTAATCTGGTAGCACTCGGGGTCGATGTCGCCATAGTGAGCAGCAGCCCAGGCGGTGAGGTTGTTCCAAGAGTCTTCTGCTACACCATTAAATCCAAGGATTTGCACAGGCACGTGGTTGTATTCATCGCGTGCGCGGACCCACTCAAGGCAGCATTTGATATCGGACATGATGATGCAGTGGTCAACCATATCGTATTTCTCCAAGATGTCGAATACAAGAGGCATGCCTGCGGTGGAGTTGGTGGCGAAGAAATTGTCGCACCATTTGATTTCCACCATAGCGATTACTTTGTATTCTTTGCAAATTTGTATATAGCGTTCGAAGGTGCAGACCGAATCGGTGAAAGTGCCGGCAGGGGTAGTCTGTTTGAGTTTGAACTTACGCAACTCAGCGAGTGTGTGGCTACGGATATTGGATGCGGCTTTGTCGTGTTCGCCAAGCAGGTTGAAGTCAGCATCGTGGCAGCAAATGACGATGCTGTCTTTGGTAACTTTGGTGTCCGTTTCCAGACCATCAAAAACTTGAGCACCGGCGATGTAACAACCTTCGGTGTTTTCTACACCCCATATACCTCCACGGTGACCAAAGACAGGAGTGTGAGCGAATACTGTTGCAGCAGAGAAAAGTGCAAAAAGAAGGAATAAACGTTTCATATAAGCGATGAGTAATTAGTTGTTTAGGGCACAAAAATACAACAAATATCTGACGTGCGCAAACATTTGTTGTATTTTTTAGGGAATGGTAATTGTACTTAGCAACTATACCATTTGTTCGATGTTCCAGACAAAGGCCTTGACTCCGACTTCGGGATTTCGTAAATCAAGCTTTTGGATGGCTTCGAGCAGGGGTGTGACTTTGTCGTCGGCAACGACACACATGGTGGCAGAATTCATTTCCGGCCAAGCGTGTGTTCCGCGTCGCGGATCGCCGGTGTTGGTGCCGCGTCCTTGCACGTCCTCAAAGAATGTGAATCCGCGAATTTCCAGCATGTCTAACATGTACTCCACGCGTTCGGTATTGGCTTGGTTGTAAACTATAAATACACTTTTCATATTTGGGATGTTCTATAAGTTATTCCTTGTTTTTGAGTTTGATGTTCATGAAGATGAAGTCCTTTCGTACTTTAGCGAGTTTATCGCTTTCGTTCTTGCGGGTGGTAGCTCCGTAGAGGACAGGTACGATGTACAAGGTAATGAATGTAGAAACGGTTAGACCTCCTATAACTACGATACCAAGCGGTTGCCACATTTCGGCACCTTCGCCATTGCTAACAGCCATAGGTACCATACCGAGGATGGTGGTAAAGGCGGTCATGAGCACAGGACGGATACGGCTTCTGCCAGAGACCTGAATAGCCTCGTTGAGTTCCATACCGCGTTCGCGCATGAGGTTGATGTAGTCCACCAGGACGATACCGTTTTTGACTACGATACCTACCAGTAGCACAAGACCCAAAGCGCCAATCATATCCAAAGAACGGCCTGTGACGAAGAGAGCAATCATCACACCAGAAATGGCAAATGGTACTGAGAACATGATGATAGCGGGTTTGCCGAATGACTCGAACTGGGAAGCCATGACGATATATACGAGGATGACGATGAGCAGTCCCAAAAGAATCATGTTGCCGAATGTCTCTTGTTGTGTTTCAAAAGTACCAGCCATGCGATAGGAGTACCCGGCGGGGAAGTCCACTTGTGGTATGACTTGCGTTTCGATGGCATTAGCCAACTCGCCAAGAGAGATTTCGTACGGATAAACCTTGACAGTGACGATACGCTGACGTGCTTTACGTTCGATAGTAGGCGGTGCCCAATACTCACCGATAGAGGCTACTTCTGACAATTTAACACGAGTGCCGGTAGCAGTAGGGATTGTGAGGTTAAGAATATCCTCAATGGAATTGCGGTCTTCCTCCTGCAAGCGCACGAGAATATCGTATTCCGAACCATCCTCTTTTAAGTAGCCGGAGGTCATACCATAAACGCGTGAGCGCAAGTACGAGGAGATAGTGGCAGAGGAGAGTCCCAAACGTGAAGCTTTCTCTTTGTCAACAGTCACTTTGATTTCCGGACGGTCTTCTTCGCGGGAAATAGTTACGTCACGAGCACCGGGCAGTTGTTTGGATAGGTACTTGATTTGTTCTGCCATCCGAGAAGTGGTGGCAAAGTCGTAGCCATAGATTTCCACATCAACGGTTTGTGCCGAACCTCCCATGCCGCCACCAACGGTAGCTTGGTAGTCGGTTATCTCAGGATATTGTTTCATTTCCTGACGCAGTACTTCGGCGATTTGGAAGATAGAACGATCGCGTTCCCATTTTTTGTTGCAGCGTACGGTCATGGAAATCTTGTTGTTCATGGTGGATGAGAACATAGCGGAGATAGAGGCATCGTCGTTGGAACCGGCAGAGGTGTTGATGAGCTGAATCTCCGGTACGAGTTCGATGAATCGTGCTTCCAGTTTGCGGGCGGTTTTGAGTGTTTCCTCAATACGTGTACCGCGTTGTAACTCTACGGTAACACTCAGTCGCCCGTTATCTTGTTGTTGCATAAAGTCAAAACCTATCTTACCTGTGATGATGGGTAGCAGTGATGCAGCAAAGAAGAGGAACAGAATGGTAAATGTGATGGCTTTGTGTCTTAGGCACCAGCCCAACGATTTGGCGTAAGCATCATCGATGATATCCAACCAACGAACGACCGTTTTGTCGTAGAAAGTTTGACTGTTGGCATCGTCATCAATCAAGTCACCGTTCTCATCCACATGCACTTTGCGTGGTTTGAGCAATTTGGAGCACAACATTGGGGTCAATGAGATGGCAACGATGGTGGATGTACAGCAGACAATGGTGACAATCCATCCCAACTCATGGAACATGATACCTGCCTGACCATTGAGCATGGTGAGAGGAACGAATACGACTACCAACACAAGAGTGGTGGCAATGACGGAAATCCAAACCTCATTGGTGGCATAGATGGCTGCTTCGCGCGGATTTTCACCACGTTCCACGTGCTTGGTAATATTCTCTAACACAACGATGGCATCGTCCACGACCATACCGATAGCGATTGTCAGTGAGCAAAGCGAAATGATATTGAGGGACGAATCTACCAATTTTAGGTATGCAAACGCCGTGATAAGAGCAATAGGGATGGTGATAGAGATAATCAGAGTAGCACGCCATTTGCCAAGGAAGAAGAGCACGACGATAACAACGAACAAGAGGGCGTAGAGCACGGATTCTTCCAACGAATTGATGGAGTTTTGGATATTGTCGGAACTATCGTAGATGAGTTCAATTTCAACATCTGAAGGGATTTGCTTTTTGATTTTGTCCAACTCTTTTTTTACATCGTGGCAGACCTTGACGGTATTGGCTCCTGTTTGCTTGCTGACAATCAAGCGCACTGATTCACGTCCATTGGTTTTCTCGTCCAGCGCCAAGTCCTTGATGGTATCGCGCACGGTGGCTATGTCTCGGATAAAAACTTGTTGTCCGTCGCGCGTCATGGTAATCATCAAATCTTCTATCTCGCGTGACTCAATATATTCGGAGCGCACTTGCATCTGATATTGTTCCTTGTCCATCTTGATGGTACCGGAACTCAGGTTGACGTTGTTGGCAGCCACTACGGAACCTACTTGTTCCAATGTGAGCCCGTAAGCATCGAGTTTTTGTTGGTCAATATCGACATAGACAAATCGGTCAGGAGAACCGGACAAAGAGATGTTACCAATACCATCAATGTGACTAAGTTGCGGCACAATCTCATCGTTGAGCAGTTTGTCCAATCCGGCGTAACTCTCATTTGCTGTAAATGAGTATTGGCAGATAGGCATGGATGAAGTAGAGAACTTGAAGATAATAGGTGTTCCGCAGTTGTCCGGTAGGCGGTCCTTGACCATATCGACATACGATCGCATGTCATTGACGGCTTCGTCAATATCACTGCCCCACTCAAACTCCAGCGTGACCATGGATATGTTATCCTTGGATTTAGATGTGATGTGCTTGAGATGGTTGGTGGAGTTAAGCGCGTTTTCCATGACGCGTGTGACGTTGGTCTCCATTTCGGATGCAGAAGCCCCGGGGTAGGTGGTCATCACCGTCACGTATGGCGGATCCATCTCCGGGAACTGGTCAATTGGCAGTTGCGTAAAGCAGAACAAACCAATGATAATCACGGCTACGAAAATCAGAGCAGTCGTAACCGGTTTTTGTATCGCAGTTTTGTAAATAGCCATAATTTTACCTAATTATTGAGTTAGAATTTCTACTCGTTATTCAACAATATTGAGTTTGACGCCATCCACCAAGCGGTGTTGTCCTACATACACATATTCAGCACCATCTACGATTTCCGGTGCTATAATTTCTACATTCTCACCAAAACGTTGCCCCAGTTTCACACCTACGCGCTGCGCACGCCCATCCTTGTTTAGGAAGACATAGCGGTCGTTGGCTCCAACCAGTTTTTCTACGGATTGATAAGGAACAATGATGGCGTTTTCTGTGCCCAATCCTAGAGTGGTAGTAACATACATACCCGGACGAAGCAGGTTTTTAGCATTGGGAATTTGGATTTTGCATTGGAACGTGTGCGATGAAGCATCGATGGTAGGATAAACCACTTCGATGAAAGCAGGGAACTCTTTGTCGGGATAGATGTCGGTTTTGACTGTCAGTTTCAAACCTTCCTTGACACGCGGGACATAGGTTTCCGGTACGGCAATCAGGGCTTTGAGTTTATCCACTTGCGTGATAACAGCAATGGGCTGACCGGCATATAGTTCCCCATCTTCGTAGTTTTTGGCAGAAATAACTCCGTTGAATGGCGCTTTGACGTAGGTGTTCGTTTCCAAAAATTCGATATTCTCTTTCATTTGGTCGTAACTGAGTTTCATTTGGTCGTAGGCTTGTTGGCTGACCGAACCGGACTCAATAAGAGCATCCATACGGCGTTTTTCGATTTCGAGGTTGGACATAGTCAGTTTGGACGTTTTGTATTGCGTTTGGTCCATACGAACGATGTCCTGACCCTTGCGCATCTTGTCACCCACTTCCACAAAAATGTGCTCAATCTTGCCCGTAACCGATGGTGCTATGTTAACGGTCTCATAGCCTTGCAAGTTGGTTGAGATGGCGATTTGACGCTCAATCTTTTGAGAATGTAAGGTCATTGTTTTTACGATTTCTACTTTCTCCTGCGTTTCGGTTTCAGTAGTAGTGGTTGGTTGGCTGCAAGCAATCATGGTCATGGCTGCTGCGGCGAGATAAAAAAGTTTTTTCATATTATTTGTTGTTTAAAAAGTTAGCTAATTCTACTTGCGCGTTGACCAATTCCATCACTGCATTCACATAGGATGATTGAGCAGCAATGAGGTCATTGCTCGCATTAGTCAGTTCCAAAGAGGAGGCTGCTCCCCAATTGTATTTGTTGGAAACGTTTTGCATTACGCGGGTAGTAACCAAAATATTTTCGTGCTCTGTGAGGTATGTCTCGTATGCATTGACAAGATTGTAACGCAATTGACTATATTGGATTTTAAGGTTGTCGGTTGTCTCTGCAAAAGTGTTTTGTGCCTCTTGCAGGGCAATTTTCTTCTCCGTCACGCCTGCGGCACGTTTGCCACTGGACCACAGAGGCACGCTAACGCTAACGCCCACGGTGTTAGGTGGCGACATTGAAAAGCCGCCCTCGCCGAAGTCCTTGCGGTAACTGTATTGATAGTATGCCGAAACAGTGGGACCATACGCCCAACCTGCCATTTGAACGTTCTTTTTGGCGAGTTCAACATTCTTGCCGAGCAGTTGATAATTGTAGTTGTTGTCCATGTTAAAATCTTCCAACAGCAGAGCTAATGTTTTTTCGCTTGACAATATCTGATCAAGTGTGGTTGTTAGTTGCAATTCGACGCTTGGGTCAATATTGAGCAGAACTCGTAGTGCATTGTAACTAAGTTGGAGATTTCGTTTGGTGGCATTGACCTGATTACGCAAGGTGTTCACCCGAACTTGTATTTGATCTGCTTGGGTCTGCTCTACGGTACCCACTTCTGCCATTCGTTGGGTCTGTTGTGATAACGATTCTACATTTTTTAGGCTGGAATCAAGGAGCTGAATGATATCTTCCATTACCAGAACGGCAACATAGTTTTTGGTCACATTAGCTCGCAAGTCATCTTCGGTTTTTTCGCGGGTAATGTCTTGCATATCAATGGCTATGTTGTTGAGCAGTGCACCGATAATGGCTTGTCCGTTCAGACCTACCGAAGCCGTCAAGTTCGCATTGAAATAGGGTAGCATTGCCCGTGACAAGCCGCCGAAGTCAATCTCATAGCCGCACATGTTCGTATAACCGAGAGTTCCATCTACTTGTGGCAACATAGCGGCAATGGTTTGCCAGCGTTGTGCATGAGCTTTTTTGACTTCCAAAGAGGCATTTTGCAAACTGCGGTTTTGCTGGATGGCATAGCCTTGAGCGCCTACAAGCGATAACGACATTTGCGATTGGTACGTTTGCGTCGTTGCCGTGTTCAGCAACTGACGGACTGAATCAGGGATGATGTCTCCCTGTCCTCTTGCCGGAATAGCCATTAAGGCAAATCCCAGTAGTAAAATAGTTAGTTTCTTCATATTGTGTAATCATTCATTTAATTCAATTTCAGTTCTTCCAAACTTTGCTTGGATAGTGTTCCCCGCATGAAAATGTCTAAGCCATATTTGATATCGTTAAAAACGAATTTTTGTTTATCTTCAGCCACTTGGGTCATGCTTTCCATCAGTTGGTGATGCATAAAAGATAATATGCGACACGTTTTTTCAATATCCAAATCGTGACGGAAAAAACCCTCATCCTTGCCCTGCTGCAAGTATTTTTCTAAGAAATGGAACGTAGCGTTTCTGATATCTATCAAATGAGCGTGGTAAATTTGGGGATAGTATTTTTCCAAATCGTAGAGGATGTGAGGTGTTTTGCGCACATCCTGTGTTTGTTGCACTATTTGCAGTACGCCCAGCATCATTTGTTTGATACTTTTACCGGCGAGGCGCTGCTCTATTTCCACTTTTTCTCTTTCCAATTTGCGTTTCAATAGGGCTTCTACAAGCGAGTCTTTGGTTTCAAAGTGCACGTAGAACGTCTTCTTAGAAATGCCAATCTGACGACAAATGTCATCAATCGAAATGGATTTAATTCCTGCTTTGCTGATAAGCTCTGAAGCAGCTGCCAAAATACAAGTTTTAGTTTCCATAACTTACCTCCTTTTTCGTAAGGACCTGCAAAATTACTGCAAATAGTTGATATCTGCAAGAAACTTGGAAACTTTTAATACTTTTTTAGTTTTCAAGTTAATTTTGCTATATGAACTTAGCAAATGTTAATGAAAAATGTAGCAACACACCACCGAAACGATGGTCATCACGAGTGCAACGAGCGATTCATATGGTGTACCAGGTGTAGCCGTTCGCGGAACGAGCGCTCCATCGAACCACCGGTGGCATGGAAGAACGATCCGTGTGGCAGGTGGTCTATGACTGTTGCTCCTGCGTTGACCATAGCGGCTCCCCAAACATTAGATATGCCCATTTGTGTGATGGTTGGGGCGAATGAGGAGGAAGCGATTGTAGCACCGGCTGTAGTGGAGGCTGTGGCACCGGACATCAATATGCCGGCTAGCGGTGCAATAAGATATTCACCTCCGGAGATATTGGAAATAGCGGCAACGAGGTATTCGGTGAGAGATGAGTCTTTTACAATACCGGCCAAAGCGCCTGTGCCGACGAGCAAGATAGCGATGGGTGCCATCTTTTCCAATCCGAGGGTGAGGCTTTGTTGCCACATTGTATGTTTACGCATGCAGAGTAGTCCTGCCAGTCCACCTGCCGGTAAGGCAATAAGGGGGTCAATGACTATACCGCAAATGGGGCGTAATGCCAGCAATACGATGGCTACCAAAGGACCTGAAACGGAGGATAGGAAAGAGGGTAAAGCCCTATTTGAGATACTTTCGTTGACATTGAGTTCGATTTTGTCGCTCACACGGTCGTGAAACAATCTCGACAAAACCAAAACGGTAAATAGGAGTCCCACAATAGCAGGGATAATATTAGCCATCATGACGGAATACAAATCGGCTCCGAAATTTTCGGCGGCAATGATGGTGTTGGGGTTTGGGGAAATAATATTGCCTGCCTTGCCACCGCCAATCATCATTAGGAGCAATTTACTCTCGCTATGTCCGGTTTGACGTGCTATGAGCAGGGCTATGGGAGCTACGGTAATCACCGCTACATCAATGAAAACACCTACTGCGCTGAGGAATAGAGTAGATAGAGCCAATGCCCAATAGATGTGTTTGGCACCCATGGCACGTATGAATCCTTTAGCAATAGACTCAGCAGCGCCGGTCTGAATCAGCACACCGGATAGCACACCGGCCGCTAAAATGCGAATGATGGCGGGAGTGATGTCTTTGATGCCGCCGATCATAGAGCTTACTGTTCCTGTGAGACCAAAGCCGCCTATCAAACCTCCCAGTAACGCACCTACTATCAAACTGTAGCAAGGTGAAACTTTTTTGATGATAAGTAAAATGGCCATTAATAGACCAATGATTGCTCCGATTGCTGTCATACGTTTCTTAAAATCTGTTTGGTTGTTATGCGTAGTCGTTCCATGGCAAATTCGGTTTGCATGGCTTGTTGCAGAGGAGTGTGAGGCGGATTGATTTCAACGATGTCGCTAAAACCTGCTTGCAGCAGCACTTGTTTGTCCTCCACTTTGCCTGCCAATCCCACAACGGGAACACCGTAGCGACTGGCGTGACGAAGCACTCCCAATGGCGCTTTGTTCATTAGTGTCTGTCTATCCATCTTTCCTTCACCGGTCAGTACGAGGTCTGCGCCAGTTAGCAGTTCGTCAAAATGCTGGCATTCTAGTATGGTTTCAATACCCGATACCAATTCGGCATGCAGAAAACACATCAAGGCAAATCCTAATCCTCCTGCTGCTCCTGCTCCGGGTATGTGAGCTGCTTCCGGATGGGGCGATGCAGCAGCCCATGCTCGCAGTCGTTCGTCTAATAGTCGTACCTGCTCCGGATTGGCTCCTTTTTGCGGGGAAAAGACATAGGCAGCTCCATTGTCTCCATATAGCGGATTGGTTACGTCGCAAAGCACACGGATATTGGCTTTGGTATCGGTTACACCGGCATCGTAGAGTGCTTGTGTCATGCCGCGTCCACCATCGGTGGTGGCAGATCCGCCTAAACCTATATATATACGCGTACACTCGCGCGCAAGAGCACTAACTATTTGCTCACCTAATCCGTAGGTGGTGGCATTCATAGGGTCCAATTCGTTTCTGTTTAGCCGTGTTATGCCTCCTGTTTCCGCCATGTCCATCACGGCTGTTCCATCAGGCAAGATGGCGTATTCCGACTCTATAGGCCGCATGATGGCATCGTGGGCAGGTACGGAAACCAAAGTGCCATGCAGAGCTTGACACAAAGTTCGCATAGTGCCTTCTCCTCCATCGGCTATCAAAACGCGTCGAACGTCAACCTGAGAGCGCCCAAGCAGCTCATGGATGCCATCGATGATGGCTGCGGCTACCTGCTCCGAAGTACATGATCCCTTGAACGAATCGCATGCAATGACTATTTTCATATCGACTGCAAAGGTACAATGTTTTTGCGAAAATGACAAATCAAAGTAACAATTTTGTTTTTTTGCGTAACCATGCGCGCGATTATTTTGCTTTTTGAGAAAAAAGTTTTACCTTTGCCAAAAATTTATCATCATGAAGAAGGATTTATTACTCATTTTGGCTGTTTGTGCCGCTTTTGTTGCTGCTTGTAAACCTCACATTATTAATCCGGAAGAACCCGATCCAAAGAAGGATGACACAATACATGACACCATACACGATACTATCCGCGAAGATACGATTGTTCGTGTTGATACCATTTCTATTGACACCATTACTTACGACACTACCATCAATTTGAACAATGACCGTGTTGTTTGTTCCTATGTTGAGTGGTACGGCAACAAGTTGCCTGATCCAAGCAAAGTGACCAATATTTGCTATGCGTTTGCCGAATTGTATGTTCGCGATGGTGTGTATCAAAAGTTTGATCTGTCGGGTAAAAATTGGAATCAGTTTAAGCGTGTCATTAAACTCAAGGAGAAAAATCCCAACCTCAAAATCCAGATTTCCTTCTCCCATGTTTGTGAAAACGATGACAACTTTCAGGGGGGCGGCTTCAGCATGATGGCAAAGAGTGAGGAACAGATGGCACGCTTTGCCCATGACTGCAAGGAGTTTTGCCGCGAGTGGAACTTAGATGGTATAGATATTGACTGGGAACTGCCAGGCCTGAGTTGGTCAGGTCATGCATGTGATCCTGCTGTGGATACGGAAAACTACACGCGCTTGATGAAACTTTTGCGCGACTCACTACCGTTCGGTGAGTACCTGCTGACCTATGCCGGATATCCAAAAGATATGCAACAGATAGAGGGTGGCTGGCGTTTTATCAACAATATCGAGGTCGAGCCTTATGTGGATTGGTTTAATGTGATGACCTACGACATGGGGCATGGCAAAATTCCTCACAATGCCATGAAGTGCCCCGATGCCGACTGGGATATTTGGAATATGTACAATCAGTTCAATAAGAAGGGCTACCCTATGCACAAGATGGTTCTTGGCATCGCCTTCTATGGGCGTTGCAATTTTGACGAAAAACCAGAGTGCTACGACTATAACGTCATTGCTGGTCAAATCAAAAATGGTGTTTGGACGAGCAAGTACCACCCATTGTGGAACGTGCCGTACGTGATAGATAGAAGTGGCAACGTGCTTTGTTCCTATGATGATGAGCGGTCTATTGCTTATAAGGCTAATTGGGCAAACCTGCACAATCTGCGTGGTTTTATGTGGTGGGCACAGGGTGGCGATGACACCAAGGGAACATTGACTACTGCTTGCTGGAACGGCCTGAAAACAGAGACTCAGAAATGGCAATACATGATTTATCACTTGAGTGATAGTACTCAAGTTCAGTCTAAGCCGATTCAGATTTTTGACTAAACATTGATTTTTTTGTCGATGTATGCGAGCAGAAATTATTACCATCGGTGACGAGTTGCTCATCGGACAGGTCGTGGATACCAACTCTGCTTTTATGGCGGAACGATTGAATGAGCAAGGGATCGAACTCTTTCAGATTACTTCAGTCCACGATGACGCTAATCATATCCGTCAGGCAGTGCATGAGGCATTGTCTCGTGTGGAGATTGTAATTACCACGGGTGGCTTAGGTCCTACCAAGGATGATATTACCAAACATGTTTTGTGTGACTATTTCTCTACCGACCTTATCCCTTCTGCTGAAGTAGAAACGCACGTGCGCGATTTGTATCGCGACCGCCCGGATGTGCTCAATCGCCTCACCGAAACGCAGTGGCTCGTTCCACGTTCCGCCATTATTCTGCCCAATAGGGTAGGCAGTGCCCCCTTGATGTGCTGGCAGTTGCCTTCGGGCAAGTTGTTGTTCTCTCTACCCGGTGTTCCCTACGAAATGGAAATTGCGATGCGCGAACAAGTGCTTCCGTTTATCCATCGTCAGTCATCAGCCATCGGTTGTCAGTCATCGGAGATTACCCATTGTACTGTGATGGTGTCAGGTATTCCGGAATCCTCTTTGGCTATTCATTTGGAGCATTTTGAGCAACAACTGCCTGCGTCTGTACATTTGGCTTATCTTCCTAAAGATGGTACTATCCGCCTTCGTCTCAGTGCTTACAATGTGGCACACGAACAGGTTGTGGAACTCAAAGCCCAATTGATGAATCTGGTGCGTGAATGGCTTGTTATTGATGAGGACGTGCCAATCGAATTGGCAGTAGGACAACGTTTACAGCAATTGGGCAAAACCATCTCGACTGCCGAGAGTTGTACAGGAGGTAAGTTGGCAGCACTACTCAATCGTCACGCAGGATCGTCTGCTTGGTATTGGGGCAGTGTAGTAGCATACGACAATTCTGTCAAGCAGAATGTATTGGGAGTAAAATCTTCAACCCTCAATCAAGCGGGGGCAGTCAGTGAAGCATGTGTTCGAGAAATGGCAGAGGGTGTACGTCGTTTGTGCGGTACCGATTACGCAATAGCCACTAGTGGTATTGCCGGTCCGTCAGGCGGAACACAGGACAAACCTATAGGAACAGTATGGATAGCATGGGCTACTCCCACCACAACTTATGCAGAGTGTTTCCACTTAGGTAAACTGCGCGACCAAATCACTGATCGAGCTACTATGCGAGCCTTGATAAGGCTGCTAAAAATTCTTCAGTAAACCTACCATTATCTGACGTCCTATCCCCTACAGCGCAGCGGTCCTATTTGATATGGAACATCACAGACACCGTCTGTCGCATGTCTGCTTCGCGACCATCTTCCGTACCGGGATTCCATGTAGGCATCTCTTGTACCAAACGTATCGCTTCTTCGTCTAATAAATCATTTCCGGATGAACGGAAAATCTCCACATCTTGGATGGCACCATGTTCAGTAACGATAAACTCTACAATGGCGCGTCCCTCAATGTGTTCTTTGCGGCACTGACGAGGGTATTTTATGTTCTTATCCAGATAAGCATACATAGCGTCCTTGCCACCTACAAATTGTGGCTGAACGGCAAAAGGTGTAAATTTGAGCATCGCACCACTCTCAGTGTAGCATTCACCGATTATTTTTTTGCTTCGTTGTATCTCGTGGCGTTTGACATTGCCGTTCATGTAGTACTGGTTGAGTTCCACCTGCCCACGAGTATAGGTGTAAATTAGACGAACAGGTCCTCCATTGGCATAATAGACTTCTCGCAACTCGCGATGCCCCTCGCGGTTGTAAAACTCACGCTCTGCTAAATTGCCGTTTTTGTCGTAATACTCCTGCCAACCCTTGCGCGTATATTTACGCTCATTCCATACTGAAAAACGCTCCATACCATAGAGAGTGCGATTGTCAATGGTAAATAATTTGAGCTCAATGATGGTGTCAGCACGTTCTACCACGGCAACGTGTTTTGCATCCGGTTCTTCACACAAACGAGAGCGATTCAGATAGAGAGAATCGCCTATTTGTAACACTATCGAAAGTAATAAGGATAAAATCATGCTGCAAAGGTACTACGGTTTTTTGAAATAAACAATTTTTTTCTAAGAAAATTTCTACATTTCACAAAAAAACACTACCTTTGCAGCCCCAATGTACCTTTTTTATACTCCTGATATTGCCGTCACGCATTGCCTTAGTGAGGAAGAGAGTGCCCATTGCGTTCGTGTGTTGCGTTGCACGCGCGGAGATGAGATTCTCTTGACGGATGGTCGTGGCACTACGTACACGGCTCGCATTACGAATCCTCACCCCAAGCACTGCGAATTTGAGATTCTTACGTCAGAGTCTCAGCAGCCTTCCCATCCGTTTCATCTGCACATTGCCATTGCACCGACTAAAAATATGGAGCGCCTAGAATGGATGATAGAGAAATGTACGGAAATAGGTGTGGATGAGATAACACCTTTGTTGTGCCGTTTTTCCGAGCGCAAACAGCTCCGTACCGAACGATTGGAGAAGATTGTCCTCTCTGCGGCTAAACAGTCACTCACACCTTATCTGCCTCGGCTGAATCCACTGGTGCCATTTGACGATTTTATCCGTGCAATCAACCCGCATCAGTCACGGTTTATAGCTCATTGTTACAAGGAAGATAAACGCCTTTTACGAGACGAAATTAAGCGAGGAGAAGATGTGGTTGTACTTATCGGACCGGAGGGGGATTTTTCTGAACAAGAAGTGCAGGATGCTCTGACTTTGGGTTTTGTCCCCGTTAGTCTTGGCAATTCACGCCTGCGTACCGAAACAGCCGGAGTGGTCGCCTGTCATACTGTCATTTTGATGAATGAATAACCTATGCACCGCCTGATAGACATAGACACCGAAATTTTGTTGTGGATTAATCACCACCATGCAGCCTGGGCTGATAATCTCATGTGGGTTATCTCCGGTCGTTTGACATGGCTGCCATTATATGCACTGCTCATTGGTTTGCTTTTTTGGCGATTTGGTTGGCGTCGTGCACTTGTCTATGTGGCAGCTATCGTCGCTGTGGTAGGGGTGAGTGATTGGGTGTCATCGGGAATAATTAAACATCTTGTTTGTCGTCTCCGACCGACCCACGAACCTCTTCTATGTGGACAGTTGCATATCGTCCGCGGCTATGTAGGCGGTTTGTACGGCTTTGTTAGTAGCCACGCTGCTAATACGATGTCGGTAGCCCTGCTCTATACTCTTCTATGGACACGTCAAGTGGTGCTTCCGTATCGACAGTCTGCTACCTGCTACCTCAATGTTATTGTTCCCATCGTCCTTTTTCTTTGGGTGGCTCTCAACTGTTACTCGCGTATGTATTTAGGAGTACATTATCCGGGAGATATTTTGGGTGGACTCATTGTAGGTGCCGTCACGGCGCTTCTAATATACGCCCTCGTTTCGTTTGTCCTACGTAAAAAAACTACAACTCTTGCCGATTGAAGCCTGAAACATTCATAGCACATCGTTTGTATGCTTCTCAGTCCACTGAGAAACGTTCCTCCACACCTGCCGTCAAGGTGGCATTGGCGGGGATGATTATTGGTGTGGTGGTAATGGTCATCACAATATGCGTCGTCGTGGGGTTTAAACGCACGATTACGGAAAAGATAGCAGGCTTTGGGGCGCATATCCAAGTCGTTAATTTTGAGAATAACAACACCTACGAGTATCAACCCATTACTTTTTCTGATTCACTGGTCGATGTGTTGTCTTCGTTGCCGCACGTTACTCATGTGACTCCTTTTTATACCAAACCCGGCATTCTCAAAACCGATGACGCTTTCAATGGTATCGTGCTCAAAGGGACGAACTATTGGGATTATTTCGCACAAAACTTGATAGCCGGTTCTTTGCCTACGGAATCCAATCATGTCCTTCTATCGGAAGATATGAGTCGGGCACTGAATCTCAGTGTAGGTGACCGTGTGCTATGTTATTTCGTGGGTGATGATGTGCGCGTACGACGATTGTCGGTGGCAGGTATTTATAGGACAGGATTTGCCGATTTTGACCGGCTTTTTGTCTTGGGACAACCTGACCTAATTTGCCAACTGAACCAATGGTCAGAGCATCAAGCATCTGGATTGGAAATATTAGTGGACGATTTTGCCAATTTGGAGCAGACTGCCGATGCGGTCTATTTCACTACTGCCAATCATGTGGACGAAGATGGTAACGCTTACTATACGCAAACCATTGAACAACTCAATCCACAGACTTTCTCATGGCTCGATTTGTTGGATATGAACGTGGTCATCATCCTTGTACTCATGTTGTGTGTGGCGGGATTCAATATTATTTCTGGACTGATTATCCTCATCATTGACCATGTCACCCTCATCGGGACACTCAAAGCCTTGGGGGCTAATAACCGCTTTGTCCGTCGCGTTTTCCTCACGGAGGCCGGCATGCTCATTGTTCGCGGTGTTTTGTGGGGAAATGGAATAGGTCTTACTTTGGTGGCTGTGCAGTATTTTACACACATTATCCCTTTGGATGCCGCAACGTACTACGTCAATTATGTTCCGATGGCATTCCCGTGGTTAGGATGGCTGGCGCTCAATGTGGGAACGATCGTTCTCTCTATGCTCATCTTATTGGCACCATCTGCCATCGTAACGCATATTTCTCCTGCCAAGGTGATGCACTTTGATTAACTGCAAAAACACCCTCAATCGTTGACTATGATGTCTTTCTCCACTCCTATATCTATTCCCTCAATGTCATGGTCGTTGACCTACGAAGACAGGATTCTCATGTTAGGTTCGTGCTTCTCGGATGCGATAGCAGCCAAGATGCAACAGTACTACCTGCATGTGACAGCCAATCCGTTTCACACTTTGTACAATCCTGTCTCTATTGCCAATCACTTGAGCGATTCTTTGATGGCTAACTACGATGTGATTATCCTTACATGGGGAACGGCTTGGGTGTATGAGGACAAAATGACAGGACAAGTAGTGGATAATTGCCAAAAACGTCCGGCTACCGATTTCCTTCGCCGTCGTCTGACTGTTGAAGAGATTGTCGCCCTGTGGAAACCTATTTTGGAGCGCTATCAAGACAAGCGTTTTATCTTTACTGTATCACCCATCCGTCATCTCAAGGATGGCTTACATGCTAACAATCTTAGTAAAGCCATTCTCCTACTTGCTCAGGAGCAACTCATAGATTTTTTCCGACCCGCACGGATGATTGGTCTGTCGGGACCACCCGACTATTTCCCTTCCTACGAAATACTGATGGACGAGTTGAGGGATTATCGTTTTTATGCCGAAGATATGCTTCATCCTTCGTCTGTGGCGGTTGACTATATTTGGGAACGTTTTGCAGCGACTTATTTGACCGATACTACTACTCAGTCGCTTATGCGTGAGTTGCATCAGTTGTGGCTGGATGAGCACCATCGTCCTCTGCATCCGGAGAGTGAGGAGTATCGACTCTTTCTTCAGAGTGTCGAAGAACGAAAAACGAAACTTTTACACATAATCTCTAAAAACTGATAACTGAAAACGCATTCTGCATTTTGCATTTTGCATTTTGCATCCTGCATTTTGCATTTTGCATTCTGCATTTTGCATTTTACTGAAAACCGATGACTATTTTATACGAAGATAATCACATTATTGCGGTCTCCAAAACCTGCAACGAGATTGTACAAGGTGATAAGACAGGCGATGAACCTCTATCCGAAAAGGTTAAGGCTTATATCAAGGCCAAGTACAACAAACCCGGAGAGGTCTTTTTGGGTGTCACCCACCGTTTGGATCGTCCTACGAGTGGAGTGGTCCTTTTTGCACGTACAAGCAAGGCGCTGACTCGCCTCAATGCCATGTTTTCATCACACGAACAGATACGCAAAACCTATTGGGCTATTGTACAGAATGCACCACGCGAGAGTGAAGGGCGTTTGGAGCATTACCTTGTGCGACGTGAGGCACTGAATAAGTCTTTTATTGCTAAATCAACGGATAAGGATGCCAAACGTGCAGTGCTCACCTATCGCACATTGGCGCACTCAGACCGATATACTTTGCTTGAGATTAACCTTGAAACGGGACGTCATCATCAGATTCGGTGTCAATTGGCAGCAATAGGCTGTCCCATCAAGGGAGACTTGAAATACGGAGCCCGTCGTTCCAATCAGGATGGAGGAATTTGCCTACATGCTCGTCAGATTGAGTTTGTACATCCGGTTTCGCACGAACACATCACCATCACCGCCCCTGTACCCAATGCCCCCCTTTGGTATGCCTTTGACGTTGGCTGATGATACAATTTCATCCTTTCCCTTCTTTGGGGCGATTACATTAGCACCTTACGCGGCTCCCAGTGCCGCATACTACGCAACCCCCATCTTTTTAGATATTTAGCGTTGCCTGCGCCGTCCTATAGCGTAGCGTCTCCTCCCCCTTTAGGGGGCTGGGGGGGCTACTAGAATAGCGCAGCGGTCTAGAACCTCTAGAATAGCGCAGCGGTCT
>JAGHSR010000130.1 GCA_018065765.1 Candidatus Colicola coprequi | reverse complement strand
CATGAAGCAGGGTGATGGTCTCGTCTTCATCAAGACCACAGGTAAACATAAGCTGCTTATCTTCCTCGTCGAACAGGAGAACGAATTTGTCGGACATAAGCATCTTGAACATCAGTTTCAGTTTGAATAGCAATGATTTCATATTTTCTTTCTTATTATAGTTTGATTAATTCGTAACACGCAAAGACATCTTCTGCAGGACCTGTCTCAAATCTAAGAAACTGAAACAGTGCCTGCCTGTCTGGCGAAGCATATTCCACATCTATTGTACCAGGGAAATATCCTGTTCCCGCTACCTCTTTCATGCGACTCTCCAGCTTCATGAGAATATCGTGGGGAAGTCCGCGATACAAATTGTTACCGAAACGAAGAAGATACTCCTCATAGTTTTCAACCTTCAGACTTACCGCTTTCGGATCGACACTCTTTAATTGTTCTGGCAAAACGTACCCGGTAACAATACGCTTTTCACAGCCTTCATAAACTCTGTTTTCCATAAATTGTTATTTTGTTATTGTTATTTCCTGACCATACTCCAATGTACCCCCATACTTCCATACGCTTTAGCACCGTGACGGAAAGACACGATGCTACGCTATGCTTATACTGTTATGCTTCCTGTAAAGCAGTGGATGAATCTTATGATTGCACCTCGCCATGCTCCTTGGCTATTACTCCAGACACGGCTTTTGCTGCACAGGCGACTATCACGATGTCGATAAACACTGAGAATGCTCCGGTACCACGCAATAATTGACCTATAGTCATTGTAACCAGACATACAACAAGCAATACCAAACTTGCTGTGCAAGCGCTTTGAAAGAATTTTTCCATAGGAGTTGAAAAGTTTTTTGGTTAAATTGGGGTTTTATCTTATTTGCTAATACAAAGTTAGTAAAAAATTATCAAATATGCAAATATTTCCGTAACTTTTTTTATCACATTCGCAAAAAAATTAGGAGGTCGCATATTATTACGACCTCCCGACTTTGCCAAAAAACCTATATAATCCTACTTGAACTTTTCCATAAACTCCTTAAACATATCCTTCATATCAGACATATTGCTCTCTAATTGAGTCATACGCTGATCCAAAAGTTTCTTTTCCTTGACTTCTGGATTGAGAGTATCGCGGAGGTCGTTGCACTGCTGTTTGACCTTTTCCCATGTGGGGAGGGCGGCAATGGCGGCATCGGCTTGGTTGGCGAGCTGGTCTATTTCGCGGAGGATAGAGGGGAGGTCGGTGCTTATGCAGGTATCCTCGTAGTATGTGGTAGATAGAGTCTCGGGGATAGAATAAGTTTTTGTGTCCTGTCCTATGGTGATGGCTACGTCAACCACCATTGTTGGCATATTGGCCTGGAAATGGGGGAGGGATGGATCGGAGGCTATGATGCCTTGCTGGTAGTCTGCAGTCTTACGATTGAAGAAATGGACGGTGTGACCTTGCTTAAGGTCTTTGAATAGAGTTGCCATTGTTGTATTTTTTTTAGTCGTTTGGACGTTTGGTCGTTTTGAATCTCTATGTGACATAAGCGTTGAAAAAGCGTTGCCACATAGAGATTGATGAGAGTTAAGCAATGGTGGCGGTGAGTGAAGTGGTTATCCTTACGCCACGGGCTGCGCAACAGCCTTTGTAGGCTGGTTCTACGAGTATTTGTGTGCCTGGAGTGATTGTGATGTTGGTGCCTGCAGACGATTGGAATGCCACATCGAAACGCTCGGTAAATATTTGCGGTGTGGCACAGCCGCACTGCTGACATTTCGGTGTCATGGTTGTGACGTGGGCAGTGACGGTTGCCTTGGCTATGGTTCCACCTACGGTGATGGTAGGACCAACTTCAAAGGTGACTGCTGCGGTTGGCAGTACGCTGGCGTTCTGACAATACTTTCGGCAAACACGTTCGGTGATTTCAATAAGATACTCCTGTGTTCCTTCCTCAAGAACGGGATGGATGATATGGGTCGTTATCATAATTGGTAAAGATTTTTATAATGAGCCCAAAGAAGCCACCGTTCCAGATGGTTCCAGAGGGCTCATTAGTTAGACATTAGACACAACCACAGCCGCAGTCGGTCTTCTTTACGCCAGCGATGATGTTGGCAGCGAGAAGTTCGCGGTCTTTGGCTGCGAGCTGGTCGCGGAGAGACTGGGTGGTGTTCTCACACATCTTGTCGAGGATGCGCTGGGTGTTGCGATCATCATTGAGCATGATTTCGCCCTTCTGTTGTGCCAGGATATAGCCGATGTCAGAGAATCCTTTCTGCAAGCCGTTGGCAATACCAGTCAGACGCTCGTTGATGGTATAGGTCTGATCCTTCATGCCAAGCTGTGTCTCGTAGCCGAACTTCTGAATGTTCTGCTGAGTGGTGCAGCAACAATCCTTGACGGCAGCCTGAAGGTCTTTTGTGGCAAGGAGATTGCCGTTGATGATACGTTCTCCGGTGAAGCGAACGTCACCCTGCAAGCCTTGGAAGCCAGCCTTGACATCACCGCCAAGACCCATAAAACCAGCCTTTACGTCGCCACCTACAGTCTGAATTTGTGAGCGGATGTCGCAGATGCCGGACTGGATTGCACGAACGTCAACATTGAGGTTAGCGGCAAGTTCGCCCATACGAGCGGTGTTACCCTTGACTGCCTCGTTGAGGATGTCGGTGTTGTGATTGTCACTGATTTGGTTGCTGAGCTGGTTGAAGCGAGACTGCATTTCTGCGTTGCCAGCGTACTGGTTCTGCCAGTTGTCACCGTACATGAAACGCATCATGCCGAGGATCATCATGTAGGCGAACGGATTGTTCTGCCACTGATTTGCCATGAGAGCCCAGTCTGCTGTGCCGCTGTTACAGCGATCGTAGCAAATTACTTTTTCGTTATCCATAGATGTAAAGTCTATTAAGAAGTGAAACATTAAGTGAATTAACTCTTGTAACCGATTGCGAGTACAAAGGTAAAAACAAAGTCGCAACCTCCAAGAACGGAGATTGCGACCTGCTTACGAGTTGCTTACAACTTGCTTACACACAACAAAAAAAGAGCAGCAATCCATTTAAGGATAGTGCCGCTCTTGTCAAACACGTTGGTACAACGCCCCAGCGTTTGGCTTTGGTTTTAAAAATTGTGTTGCAAAGTTACGAATTAAATCTGAATCCACCAAAGGGAAATCCCTTACATCTTACTTACACCATAAAAAACCGCGTTCCAACGCACGAAAAAATAGACGATCGCCGCAACGACCGCCTATTGCCTTCACTCACATGAGCAATGCACTTATATCTTTATACCATACTCATCTGCCATTTTCCCAACAATACTCTCAAACATATACTCATCGGGAACGATATATCTCTTTATCTTTTCGTATTTATCCAAATCCAAATCTTCCAGCATAGACCTATCAAATTCATCAGGAACAGCAACGCTCATTTCTTTTTCCAACTTTGGGTCAAAGTACACGAAGTTTCCTTCCTCTATGCTACCGAACACTGCTCTCGCCTTGATGCAATTACGCACACACATCTTGTATATCTCTATGACACGATGCTTCTCGCCTTCAAGGTGAAGACCTGCTAATTGGTTCAGCCAGGCGCATAGATGATACTCTTTGCTCTTTTCCGCTTCTTCTCGCAGCTCAACAAGTTTCTTGCGCAACTCTGCACACTCATCGCCTTTTGCATTGACGAATGCACGCTTTGCAAGTATTATGTCTTTTTGAATTTCTTTTTCCGTTCTCATAGTTTTTTAGGTTTGTTGTGCAAAGTTAAGCATATTTTCTTAAACGTGCAAGCAATTCCACAAAAAAAGCGACAGCATTTCTGCCATCGCCTGTCTTTCAAATAGAGGGAATTTACCTAAAACTACCTCTAACTCCCTAATACTTTCCAGTCGCCTTCGCTATCCTCCTCAAAGGTGCGTACACGTCAAAGTCATAGCCGTGCTGTAACGCTATTTCGTGAAGGCGTGATCCTACCTCAAAGGCGAGGACGTGGAAGGAATACAGCCTTACCCACATCGGTTCTATTCGCCTACGCACAGAGTTGATAGAGTTCACATTGTTGCACTTGCATAGTTTCATCATTGATTTACTGGTGAAGCCTGCCGCGTCACACCAGAACACAAGCAAGGCTCTGGCTGTACATACGTCTTCCTCTCTTACCGCGTTGATTATATCGTCAACACTGACCTTGCATACATAGGCACAGGTCTCTACGATAGCGTCAAATATCTCCTGCTTTGTCATAATCAAATAGTTTTAGGTTAGCAATAACGCCCCTTCCGTCAACAAACTCATTGCTTTTGTTCGCAATATCAATGCTTTTGTCGGCAAAAGGGGCGCTTCCGTTTTAGTTCTCTACGAGTTCCATTATCTTGTGTGCAACATTTGTAGCGTACTCGCGCCATTCCTGCATACGCTGGTACTCGGCAAGACGTTCCTCATCGCCACTGTCCTTGTTCAGCATAATGGCGATCTGGTCGTCATTGCTGTAGCGCATCTTGATAATGCGTGTCTTCAAGCCAGCGTAAGTAGGCACATCGCTGTCACTGCTCTTCACACCAAAGGAAATCTTTCCATCGGTGCAATGAGCGTTGACTGCGCCTGACTTCGCTGTTCTCAACTCCATGTCGTAGAGCAGAACATTGTGTTCTGTTACGTCCACGTCAGTTGGAAATTCATAACCTACTGTTAAACCACACGCGAGGTACTTACCTGCGTCTGCGTAGTGTTTGTTGTTTTTGATGTACATATTACTTTTCTTTTTATTTGTTTGACATATAGAAATCTTCCTTGAATATAAACACTTTTCCATATCCATTGCGGCAACGCTTTTGCAAGCCTTCTTCTTATTCCGTAGCTGTTGCAGTGACGCATAAAGCCGAAGTAAGAGTTTACAACACACATTGCGTTATACAAATCCGATAAATGCTTTGCCTTTTCAAATATACTGTCAATAGTCCTGTTGCTGATATACTTCCGGTCGAGTTTAAGCATCGTACCGATAAACTTCACTCCGTGCCAGTAAGGCTGTACGTACACTTTGTTACGGTTCAGTTCCACACAAAGACTTTCCTTTAAGTATCTTTCAGCGAATTGTCTTGCTTCAAGTATGTTCTCCTTGCATATTGACAAGACCCAGAAGTCGTCAACGTATCTGCCGTAGTCGGTGTATCGTTCTTGCATCGCAACATCAAATTCGTGTAGATAGAAGTTAGCGAATATCTGACTCGTAAGGTTGCCTATCGGGAGTCCTTTGTTCTTTCCGCAAGTGAACAGCGATTTGTTAGCAGGTAGTTGACTTAACAGTTCCTTATCTCCTTTGACGATACAGTTGTTCTGAGGTTCGTTGAAAACTATCTTTTCGGTTAGATACAGCACAATATCTTTGTCATCGGCATTATATCTTTCCTCTATGAACACCTTTAACTTTTCCCACAGAATATCTTTATCTATGGACATAAAGAAGCCTTTCATATCGAACTTTCCTATCCAACAATCCTTCGTGTAGTTCTCGCTTACGCTCCTTATTCTTTCATGGAGTCTATTGACACCATACAGCACACCTTTACCCACACGGCAGTTATAGTTGTCCTCAATAAAGACTTCTTCCATTAGTGGCTCAAGTCTCTGCATGACAATATGATGAACCACACGATCCCGAAAGTCAGCGGCAAAGACTTCACGCAGTTTTGGTCTGGTTACAGCAAAGCATATACTCTTACCTATCTCATACCTGCGTTCGTTTATATCTCGCCACAACTCTACAAGGTTGTCCTCGTAGTCCAGTTCAAAGACTGCCTGGTTCGCTGTCCTTCGCTTATGCCTACGACAGTCGTAGTAGGCTTCAAAAACGGATTCAAGTGTTATTTCTCCCATAATGTAAAAACTATTTGTAGAAGTGCGAGGAAAGCACGGACGTAATTGTTGTTGTTCTTATTGTTGTTGTTCACGTTGCCATTGTTGAAATTCACGTTGATGGCATTGTTGTCACTGTACTCGGTTATCACTCTCGCTACCTTGTTCTTAACGAGTAGGCTGCTATTCCTACCTGTGGAGAGTCCTTTTCTATCAAATGGATAGTAGTTCTCTACCGTGATTGACTTATACCACGATATGCTGACATTGCGAGTAGTTAACTCTTCTTCCAACCATGTGCCTGTTTTCCTATGCTATTTGTAATCAATGCTATGTGAGATGCAGTCTTGTTGCTTATCTCGTGTGTCTCTTCCAGTATGCGTATTGCAGTCTTTACGACCTCAAAATCATACAGGAACTGCTCAATCTGATATGCTCTGCGTTTTGCGTCAGTCTCTTTATTGGCTTTGTAGATATGTGTAAACAAGTCAAATGCCTTGCCTATCATCCTGTCGCCAATCGAATGTTTAAGAGACCTGTTCATTTGCTTTTGCACTTTGATGAGCAGGATTACAAGTTTCTCGGTATCTTGGTATATGGTCAGTTGATTTGCTAACATGGTAGAAATAAACTTGAATCTGTTATAGAATGGGTATAGGAGGGGGACAAAGCCCCCTCCAAAGTATTAAAGAAGATTAAAAAGCGAGGAAAGCACGGACGTAATAGCTGTCGTCCTTATTGCTGCCGCTCACGAGGCCATTGTTGAAATACACGTAGATGGCATAGTTGTCACTGTACTCGGTACTGCTCCAGTAATAGTTTGCCGTTAACGTATTTCCGTTAACCTTTGTTAACACGTTATTGAGCAGTTTAAGGTTCGCCACAGCGTAGCCAAGTTCGCCTGACGCTGGGAGATACCATTCGCCTTTCCTGAAGCCAGCAGGAGCGTATCTGCGACAACAGCAAGCGGCTGGATATGTGCCTGCTCCATTGCCGTTACTGATAGCGCCTGTTTGCCATACTGCTGTGACGTTATTGATAATAACATCTGTATTGGCGGCTCCGTCCATGTCACCGCTGCGCCATGTGTTTGTACGGTAAGCATCATTACGGCTTCCGTCAGTATTGAATGGGTTAGGGATATGTGGTTTGGAGCTGTAGTACAGACCATCGCTATCAAGCGAAGTCATATTATTTATTGATGATTTTGTACCGATATAGCCGTACTGCGCAGAATTCCAGTTTGTCAACGGCAAATCAGTTCCGTAACCACCCCAGTACATAGTAGCCTCTGCGCCACCGTTCTCAGGGTCAGAGAGCGACATACCCTTCAACGACACGTACCTACCCTTACCATCGTCCGTATGACTACTTGGTATAACGCAAACTCCGACAGGAGTCTTTCCTCCAAGGTCAACACTCTCAACTGTATAGCCATCAGAAGCAATGACAGGTTTAACAACAGTACCATCTGAACAAAGTACGTCACCTGGCGCACTATCACCACCTACAGGCGTTGGAGCAGGTTCTTTTGCACTAACCCCCACTTCCTTTGTGAACACGTTACCAGCCATATCGGTTACGGTGATAACGATGGTGTTCTCCTCATCAACGAGGTTGACGCACTCGATGTCAAAGCCTGTGAGAGTCTTATTCTTAACCTCAAACGCTGTGCTGGACTCCTTGAACGATACATCTACGCTCTTCAATGGTACGTTGCCTGACTTGGTGATGCCAATATGGAGAGTGCCGAGTGCTTCAAATGAGAGTTTGCTTGATGGGATTGTGTCGGAGATACCGCGAACCGATAGACCGAAGTAACGGAAGCTGACGTACACGCCCTGACCACCTGAATTGAAGTCCAAGCGCCAAGCGCCAGTGCTATCGTAGAACGTAGAAGACCAAACGTCACCGTACGTACCCCAATTGTAGAGCGTGGTACCATTGTAGTAGCCAGCGGCAGGGATAAAGATGTATTTAGAAGCGTCAGTCTTATTAGTAAACTTGCGACCAGCAACACCATTGATGGTAGTCCAAGTTACATTAGTGTTGTTCAAAAGCTCCTCAAATTCAGCTTTTGTAGGCATACGCCATGTACCACCGAGGTTAACACGTGCAGCGTCCTGAGAGATACTAAGATCGGTAGAGATAGCGTTAAGGCCCTTAGCAGAGTAGTTTGCAGATGAGAAGTTATAACCACTATTCTTCTCATGACCCTCGGTGTCACCCCACATAAAGTAGAGACCTGGATCAGTTTCAGAGGCTGCACCTACATTACATTTTGCCCACATCTTTCCTGACGGCAAGCCAAGGTCAACAAACTCGGCAACAGAAGGCAGACCGCTATACGCAACATCACCCTTATCGAACTTGATAGCAAGATTAAATGTCTGCGAGATAACAACATCGTTAGCAAGAGTAGCCTTCACCGTAACAACAACGGAAGCATCAGGGTACTTCCCACTAACCACGTTGAGGATAAAGCCACCGTCTGTCTTCTGAATGTTCAGCACAGAAGATAACTGATTACTCTCAACACTGAATGACTTAACACCAACATTAGGAGTCTTGCCATCAGCACGAGAGAAAGCCACAACGTATGCGTGGTTGTTATGGTCGGCAATGTTCGTATCACCTGCGATAGTAATCTTATCAATAGGCAGATACTCCGACTTGACAGCATACTCCACAGGTGAGAGCGTCTTTCCGTTGGCAAGGTGAGCAGTCACCTTCACCTTATAATTCTTTGTCTCGTTAGGTATAGAGTCCTGAACGAGAGTAAAGCCGTTGGGAGATATACTCCCTTCTTTTACTTTCAGCATAATTGTATGAGATTAAATAGTTAAACTTCGATGATTTCCACGTCAAGCGAAGAGACGTGGATATTAGCCGTAGAAGGCTGTTCTGAAATAGTATATACATATTCACCGTTAGCTATTGTTGTAGGACCTGAAATAGTTATTGTTTCAACAGGTACAGCCAGTATGTCATGCACAAGGGTAATGGCACTGTCTATCTCCGCAAGCGTGTGATGTGATTGTTTTTTCTTTGCCATAGTGATTTACTTTGGAATGATGTAACTACCTTGTCGGTCAAGGACGATGTAACCGTCAGCATCGTAGAGAGCATCAAGTGGTTCGTCCTCGCCACCACCGCCACCACCGCCCTCACTGCGTCTGCGGTAAGGGTTGTGGGTGATGGTGGTAACGTATGAGTGATAAAGTCTCTTTGTCATACTCTCTATTCTGCTTCGGTGAGCACAGCCTTGGTAACGGCAGACCAACTCTTGATGCGAATGTACTTCGGATAGACGATAGCGTCAAAGTCCTCGTCAATAAGTTGCTCACGGCTGTGTAGAATATTCTTGTACTCCGCACCCTCTACCGT
>JAGHSR010000061.1 GCA_018065765.1 Candidatus Colicola coprequi | reverse complement strand
AATCAGAGTAAGTCTATCTACTATGCAGAGGCTTTTCGTCTGGGTCAGTTGGCTGCCAAAGAGTCTATACGAGTAGTGTATGGCGATGGTGGCATCGGGCTGATGGGCGAGTTGGCTAAGGGGGTACTGAGCGAAGGTGGAGAGATAGTGGGTGTGATACCTGAATTTATGGTGGCAGAAGGATGGAACAATCCGAACAGCACACATACCATACAGGTCAAAACAATGCACGAAAGAAAAGCCTTGATAGAGAGTTTAGTGGATGGAATGGTGGCTCTTCCCGGTGGAATAGGGACGTTTGAGGAACTGCTGGAGTGCCTGACGTGGAAGCAATTGGGCTTGCACACCAAACCGGTAGTGATACTGAATGTGGACGGCTACTACGACAATCTGTTGCGTTGTTTAGAGCAAATGATTGACGAAAACCTGATGCGAGACATCCATCGAGATATGTTTATGGTGGTGACTCGCGCAGAAGATGTGATACCGGCTCTGAGAAATGCTCAACCTTGGGATAAATCCATACGGAGAGAAGCTGCCATTTAGACAAGATGAATAGTATTCCGTTGATATTAAGTCCTGTCAGTTCCCCATGGATTCCATGGGTAATGTTGGCGCTATTGCTGTTGTGGGTAGTAATAGAGATAATGGGCGACAGTGCTATCGCGAGTTTGCCAAAACTATTCTCCATGCCGGAACGTTCTTACTCAAACAGCACCAATCGCCTATTGACCGATGTATTGGGTAGTTTGTTTCGTGTTGGCACATTAGCATTGGTTATATGCGTGAGTTTATGGCAAGGACAGTCCGTGAGTTTGGTCACATATTTGATGATTATAGGGATAGCCTATGCCTTGGCAGCAGTTCGCCAATTGGTTATTAGGTTGCTCTATGCTGTATTCCGATTTGCCCCGCAACGTGAGATGGTGAGCAAACACTATATACAATTTGCCTCGTTGACAGCTATGTTGATGTATCTCTCGTTGCTGGTGCTGACCAATTGGGCTTGTGATACGGTGCCTTACGTGTCTGCCGTGCTGATAGGAGTGTTCCTGCTGTGTGTGTTGCAGATGGTTGTACGCGTGTATATGACCAAGTGGCTGTCGCTGGTGTATATCGGTCTGGGCTTTATGTACTTGGAGATATTGCCATTATGGCTGCTGGTGACCGGCTCAATGCACGTGATAGAAAATTGATGCGAAAAATATAATATCTGATAATATGAGTAAAATTCAGAAAATATTGGTTTCTCAACCCAAGCCTCAAACGGAAAGAAACCCTTACAGTGAGATGGAGGAACAGTTTGGTGTGAAGTTTGATTTTCGCCAACTCATTCATGTAGAAGGGCTTAGTGCCAAGGAGTTTCGTCAGCAGCACATCCATCCGCTGGACTACACCGCTGTGTTGTTCAATTCGCGATTAGGCATAGACCACTACTTTCGCCTATGCGAAGAAATGCGCATTCAGGTTCCGGAAACGATGCACTACTATTGCATTTCCGAGTCGATAGCCAACTATCTGCAGAAGTATATACAGTATCGCAAACGCAAAGTGTTTTTCAGCGAGAACAATCGTTTTGAAGACCTGCTGCCGGCAATGAACAGACGTCCGAATGAAAAATATATCATGGTGATGTCGGACGTGCATAACGATGCCACTATCCGCATGTTTGCCGAGCACAAAATAGAGATACTGCCGGCTGTCATGTATCGTACCGTCCCCAACAAGTGGCCGGATGATGAGCCATTTGACTACGATATGGTAGTGCTGTTCACGCCGACGGGAGTGCATTCATTGAAGAAGAATTTCCCCAATCTGAAAACAGGTGACAAAGTGATTGCGTGCTTCGGACAAACGACATTAGCAGCTCTGCAGGAGGTAGGTTTGGATCCTGATATCAAGGCTCCCACACCGGAGTACCCCAGTATCACAACGGCTATTAACAAATATCTGGAAAACTGCAACGAATAGATGAAACAGGATTTTCCAAAGGTAGATAAGTTGTGCGGAAAATTGCGAATCAAAGCTCTCTACGACAATGGCAAACGATTCGTATGTTGGCCGGTACGTGTTACCTATCAAGCTACTGAGGGAAATACACAAGTGCTGATTTGGGCTCCGAAGTCACTATTCAAACACGCTGTGGATAGAAACCATCTCAGAAGACTGATGCGAGAGGCATGGCGACGAAATAGTGAGCCTCTAAAAAACAACTCTCAGCACTACCAAATAGCGTTTAACTATATAGATCGCGAGTGCCAATCCTACGCCGTGATAGAAAAAGGGATACGCAAATCCATCAAACGAATCACCCATGAAAGCGAAACAAATCCTGCGTAAGATATTTCTGCTTCCGGTATATTTCTATAGGTATTGCATATCGCCCCTAACTCCGCCATCGTGCCGATATACGCCTACGTGTAGCCAATATATGGTGGAAGCAGTGATGAAGTATGGTGTGCTGAAGGGGGGATGGTTGGGTATCAAACGCATCCTGCGTTGCAACCCGTGGGGCGGAAGTGGCTATGACCCGGTGCCATAAATTGAGAATTGAATATGCGAATAGATATTATAACCTGTTGCCCTGAATTGCTGGAGAGTCCACTCAACCACTCCATCGTTCAGCGTGCCAAAGACAAGGGTTTGGCAGAGATTTATGTGCACAACCTGCGCGACTATACCTTGGATAAGCATCGCAAAGTGGACGATTATGCCTTCGGTTTTGGAGCCGGCATGGTGCTACAAATAGAACCTATCGACCGTTGTATATCAGCCCTCAAAGCCGAGCGGAACTATGACGAGGTTATTTTTACGGCACCTGACGGAGAGAAATTTGACCAAAAGGTAGCCAATACCCTGTCACTCAAGGAAAATATCATCATCCTTTGTGGGCATTACAAAGGAGTCGATCAGCGTGTGCGAGACCATTTTATCACGAAAGAATATACTATCGGTGATTTTGTCCTAACCGGAGGCGAGATGCCGGCGGCTATTATGACCGATGCAATCGTGCGCTTATTACCCGGGGCATTGGGAGATATAGAAAGTGCCTTGAACGACAGTTTCCAAGACGGTTTGTTGGAAGCTGGTGTTTATACGCGCCCTGCGGAATACAAGGGATGGCGTGTACCGGACATCTTACTATCCGGCCACCAAGCCAAAGTGGAAGAGTGGCTTTACGAGGAATCTCTCAAACACACGCAAGAACGCCGCCCCGATTTGTTGAAATAGTACCCTCCCCCATAGAGGCTTTCATATCCGTAGTGAACCTTAGTGATTCCTTAGTGATTCCTTTGTGATACCTTTAGCCTGTTTGCCGTTTTGTCGATGTAGATACACTCATCTTGGAGAGTTTTTTAGGCGCTGTAGGGCTTCTATAGTTCCTATACCGCTTATAGGAACTATCTTCTCTTAGGATCTGGGACTTTGAATATCTTTGTTAACGAAAAATTAGGTCAGTAAAAGTGAGCGTCAAGTGTCGAGAGACCCTCGAGAGACTGTCGAGAAAAGAAGAGAGCGAAATCGCGACTTTTTCCGAGACGGCACCGAGCGATCGCCCTGAAAAAAACACGTCCACCGTTTGTTGATGGACGTGTTTTGTTTATTTGTAATGTGTTTGATTAAGGCAGTTAATGTCCTCGCCTCTCGTTGCGTGAAAGGAGAAGTTGCTGCGACCTCAATCAGAGTTGAGGTCCTGCAGCGACTAACGCCTTGCCAGCTTCGTTGGTGGTGTATTTGCCGAAGTTTTTGATGAAACGTCCAGCCAAGTCAAGAGCTTTCTCTTCCCATTGTTTAGCGTCAGCGTAGGTGTCGCGTGGGTCAAGGATAGCAGGATCTACACCCGGTGGTGCGGTAGGAACTTCAACATTGAAGTAAGGAATCATCTTGGTAGGAGCCGACTTGATAGAGCCGTCCAGGATAGCGTCGATGATACCGCGCGTGTCACGGATAGAGATACGTTTGCCGGTTCCGTTCCAACCTGTGTTCACCAGATAAGCTTTTGCGCCGGATTTCTCCATTTTCTTAACGAGCTCCTCTGCGTATTTGGTTGGGTGGAGCTCCAAGAATGCTTGTCCAAAGCAAGCGGAGAAAGTAGGAGTAGGTTCGGTGATGCCGCGTTCCGTACCGGCCAGTTTAGCAGTAAAGCCACTCAGGAAATAGTATTTGGTTTGTTCCGGAGTCAGGATGCTGACAGGTGGCAGAACCCCGAAAGCGTCAGCACTGAGGAAGATGACGTTTTGTGCATCAGGACCTGCTGAGACGGGACGAACGATTTTCTCGATATGGTTGATAGGATAGCTAACGCGGGTGTTCTCGGTGACGGATTTGTCAGCGAAATCGATCTTACCATCCTTATCCACAGTAACGTTCTCAAGCAGAGCGTTGCGACGGATAGCGTTGTAGATGTCGGGTTCGGACTCTTTGTCAAGGTTGATAACTTTAGCGTAGCAGCCACCTTCGAGGTTGAAGACGCCCTTGTCGTCCCATCCGTGTTCGTCATCTCCGATGAGCAGACGTTTAGGATCGGTACTGAGGGTCGTTTTGCCTGTTCCGCTGAGGCCGAAGAAGATAGCGGTGTTCTTGCCGTCCATATCCGTGTTGGCAGAGCAGTGCATGGAAGCAATACCTTGCAGGGGGAGGTAGTAGTTCTGCATTGAGAACATACCTTTTTTCATCTCACCGCCGTACCATGTATTGATGATAACTTGTTCGCGTTTGTCGGTATTGAAAGCTACGCAGGTCTCGGAGTTGAGTCCCAGTTCGGCGAAGTTCTCTACTTTGGCTTTGGAAGCATTGAAGATGGTGAAGTTAGGCACGAAGGTCTCCAATTCTTCCTCTGTAGGTTGGATGAACATATTCTTGATGAAATGAGCCTGCCAAGCCACTTCCATGATGAAACGAACAGCAAGGCGAGTTTCCTTGTTGGCACCGCAGTAAGCATCCATCACGTAGAGTTGTTTGTTGCAAAGCTCGTTGATGGCAATTTGTTTCACCTTAGCCCAAACGTCCTCAGACATCGGGTGGTTATCGTTTTTGTATTCAGGAGTAGTCCACCAAACATTGTTGTGGCTCTCGGCGTTGTCAACAATGTATTTGTCTTTAGGAGAGCGGCCGGTGAAAACGCCGGTCATTACGTTAACAGCTCCGAGTTCGGTCAACTGACCTTTGTCAAAGCCGGTGAGACCCTCTTTGGTTTCTTCTTCGAACAGATATTCGTACGAAGGGTTGTGTGCAAGCACCGTAGCTCCGGTGATTCCGTACTGAGTTAAATCAAGTTCTTTCATATCGATAAAAGTTTATAGTGAATAACGAAATATATTCTGCAATATACGCTTTGGGAAACGTTTGAACCCTTCTTAAGCGGGTACAAAGGTATTAAGATTTCTTCAAATATGCAAATTTTATTGAGAACTGTCTTGATTTTGTAAAGTGGATATTTCAAAATAAAGAAAATATGTTATAAAACATGATTTCGGGGTATAAAAATTTGGTGGTGTTGCAAAATAGCAGTACCTTTGCACCGTGTTTTTCATGGTATTAGATTTAAGGTTAAGTAAAGATTGGGTTGTCGCGATGACAATCCTTCTTTTTTTATGTGCAAAGGTGTTGTTTGTTTCAGAAAAAAGCGCTACCTTTGCACGTTGTTTTTTTAGAACACCCCTCAATAGGATATGACTATAGAACAAGACATAGAAAATGCGGTTCGAGTGATGCGTGCGGGTGGGATTATCCTATATCCTACCGATACGGTGTGGGGTATAGGTTGTGATGCCAAGAATGCAGAAGCCGTAGCCCGTATATACCGTCTCAAGCAGCGTGAGGAGTCCAAGGCGATGTTGGTATTGGTGGCAAGGTTACGGCGTACACAGCCTCAGATAGTGCAAGACGGCAGGCCGACTACCTTGATTTATCCCCGTGTGAGGAATGTTGCCAAGAATCTATTGGCTGAAGATGGTTCGTTAGGAATGCGTGTGACCAAAGAGCGTTTTTCCAGAGCGCTTTGTCTCAAGTTGGGAGGGGCGATTGTTTCTACTTCGGCCAATATTAGTGGAGAACCCACAGCCAAGACGTACGAGGATATATCGCCGCTCGTGCGCGCGGGCGTAGATTATATATGTACGTACAGGCGCGATGACACAGAACAGAAACAACCCAGTCGTATTCTCAAACTAATGAAGGATGGTACATGGGTGACGATTAGAGATTGAGGATATGAGGACCAAACAGCAAATAAAGTATTTATTGGCAGATATTTTATCTGCCGAATTGGCTTGGCTGTGTTTCCTGCTCTTCAGGTGGATGGTGTTTGAGGGGAAAGTGTTTGGATTGGACACGGTTTTGATTCCTGCATTTGGTTTTTACCTTCCTTTGCTAATCTATCCGGTAGGTTGTGTGTTGGTGTACTATTTGTCCGGCTATTATTTGCGGCCGTTGGAGAAGCGGTTGAGTACGGAGTTGGTCACCACGTTAGTAAGTGCGGTAGTTATCGCATTGGGTGCGTTTTTTGTGATAATCATAGATGATAAGGTGGCAGACTATCACAACTACCTTATATCCTTGTTTGTCCTGATGGTTTTGCAGTTTGTGCTCAGTTACCTGCCTCGTCTATGCTTGACGTTGGCCAATCGGCACCATCATCGAAAAAACGAAGTGGTGGTTATTTCTCAGGAAGAATGTGAAGACGAAGTGTCCCTTTATCGTCGTATAAGCGAGTTATATCCTACGGGAAAAGATATTGTTGTTGAACCTCGTTTGCGTGATATTCTTGTCGGTGCAGCCCATATAGGAGAACTGACCGATAATCCTCAAATACGTATCACCGATCACAAGATGAGCGATGCCGGTTTATGCCAAAAACGCGCCATTGATGTGGTGGTATCCCTTTTGTTTATGGCGGTTCTGTCGCCGGTGTATATTGTGATAGCCCTGTTTGTTTGGTGTTCGTCACCGGGCAAGGTTATTTACAGTCAAGAGCGCGTCGGAATGCACGGAATGCCGTTTACCATCTATAAGTTTCGCACTACGAGGGAGGGTGCAGAGGCAGAAACCCCTCAACTCACAGAAGATGACGATTCTCGTATCACGAAGGTTGGTTATTGGTTGAGACGCTACCGTTTGGATGAATTGCCACAGATGTGGAACGTGTTGAAAGGAGATATGTCGTTGGTGGGACCTCGTCCGGAACGGGCATACTTCATCCGACAAATAGAGCAGAAAGCGCCCTATTACTGCTTGATATACAAGATTCGTCCGGGATTGACCAGTTGGGGACCTATTCGCGTGGGGTACACCGATACCATCGATAAAATGGTCAGCCGCCTCAACTACGATATTGTTTATATGGAAAATATGTCCCTAAAATTGGATATGAAGATATTGTTTTACACGATAGGGGTTCTGCTGAGGGGGGAAGGAAAGTAGTTCTCTGCTTCCCCTTAATGGGGAAAGGGATTTATTTGTGATTTGTGATTGGTGATTTGTGATTGGTAATTTGTAATTTGTGATTTTGAATGAAGAATATGACGTATGACGAGGCGATTAAACGCATCGAAAAGATAGTTGTAGAGTTGGAACAAGCCAAGGCTCTCAGTATGGAAGAGTATAAGACCAAGGCAGCTGAGGCTAAACAACTGCTTGACTTTTGCGAACAACAGATTTCGAAGATGGATTATTCCTCGGATAAGTTGACAAGCACGTCTCTATAAGAGGAGAAGATTTTGGATTTGGAGACGATTCCGATATACTTTTTTTGTGCATCGACAACGGGCAAGTTCCATGCGCCCGTGTCCTCGAAGATCTCCATCACTTTTTCCATAGACATATCCTGCTGAATGATAGCTGCCGGTGCTGTCATCAGTTGTCCAACCGTGAAACGGTCGTATAGGCGTGGCTGAAACATGATATTGCGCACTTCGTCCAATAGTAGTACGCCTTTCAGTCGTCCGCGTTTGTCCACTACAGGGAACAGATTGCGATGGGTAGAAGCTATGACTTTGACCAGTTCACCCAAAGTCATGTCGGGATGAACGGTTTGCAAGTCGGTTTCCAAGACGGAGTGCATTTTCATGAGCGTGAGCACGCTTCGGTCTTTGTTGTGAGTGAGCAATTCGCCCTTCTGTGCCAAACGTATGGCATAAAGTGAGTGGGGTAGAAAAACCTTGATAATCAAGTACGAAACGACCGACACAATCATCAGGGGCATGAATAGGTGATAGCCTCCTGTGAGTTCTGCTATCAGGAAGATACCCGTCAAAGGTGCGTGCATTACACCGGACATCAATCCGGCCATGCCCACTAAGGCAAAATTGTTTTCCGGTACAGAAAATCCTACCAGATTGCTGATGCGTGCAACTACAAATCCTACGATAGCGCCCATGAACAATGACGGAGCGAAGATACCGCCCACGCCACCACCACCGTTGGTAGCCACAGATGCCACTATCTTGAGCAGTACGATTGAGATGAAGTATGCCAAGAGAATCCACGAAGTGGAGCTGAATTTGGCAAAAGGACTCTGAGTTATGGCAGAGGTGGAATCACCGTTGAGGAGTTGTCGAATGACATCGTATCCTTCACCATACAAAGGGGGAAACAGAAAAATTAGTAATCCCAAGACCGTACCTCCAATAATGATTTTCAGCCCGAGGGAACGAATGTTGCGTTTGAACCATTGTTCCAAAGAGTTCATGCCTTTGGTGAAATACAGGGAAGTTAGGCCGCAGACGACTCCCAAAAGCAGATAGATGGGAATGCGCGACATGGCGAAAGGTTCGTAACATGTCAATTCGAACATCAATCTTTCACCGGTGGTAAGGTATGAGATAGACGTTGCCGTGACGGAAGAAATGAGCAGGGGTGCGACGGAAGTCATAGTCAGATCCATCATCAGCACTTCCAGTGTGAAGACCAGCCCGGCGATGGGAGCTTCGAATATACCTCCGATGGCTCCTGAAGCTCCGCAGCCTATCATCAGCATCATGGTTTTTTGGTCGAGGCGGAACATTTTGGCGAGGTTGCTTCCGATAGCGGCACCCGTTAGCACGATAGGTGCTTCGGCACCTACTGAACCACCAAACCCGATGGTCAGAGCCGAGCCTACGACTGATGTCCAAATATTATGCAGTTTGATGATGGATTTGCGTTGAGAAATGGCATAGAGGATTTTGGTGATACCGTGTGAGATGTCGTCGCGAACGATGTATCTGACAAACAACGCTGCCAAGGCGATACCGAGCATCGGACACAGGAGATACCAAAAGTGGTGATCATGAACGAGGTAACCCTCTACAAAATGCTGAATGAGGTGGATGAGCCCTTTGAGAATAATGGCAGCTAAGGCAGAAAAGACGCCTACCAACAAACTAAGCAACAGGACAAGATTTTTGTTGCTTATATGCCGTTCTTGCCATTCCAGCAAGCGCTCTTTCCATTTTCCGATTTCTGCTTCCATTTAGTTGTCCCATCCGATGCCGCGATACTTCTCCATATCCCACTCTTCCTCTACTTCGTTGAGATAGATGGTGTGTTCCTCATCGTCCTCTTCGGTTTGTGCTGAGACAGGTTGTGTCGGTGCGGTCACTTCAATCGGTGCGTGAGAGATTTCAATCACTTGGTTCTGCTCCTTTTGCAGTTCATTCCAAATGATGTCTTTGAGGTTGTTGAGTCCCTCTCCTGCCACACTGGAGAAGGAGGTAACCTGTATGCCAAGTTTTTTGGCAAGGTGAGCGAGTTTGCTTGCCAGTTTCTTGTTGTCTTCCGTGCTGAGTGTGTCTATTTTGGAAATGGCCAAAATACGCGCTTTGGATAGTAGTTCGGGGTTGTACTGTTTCAGTTCGTTGAGCAGGATGTTGTATTCTTTTTCGATATTGTCACTTGTGGCAGGTACGAGAAAGAGCAGCACGGCGTTGCGCTCGATGTGTCGTAGGAATCTCAGTCCCAGTCCTTTTCCTTCGGCAGCCCCTTCGATGATTCCCGGTATGTCTGCCATACAGAAAGATTTGCCATCGTGGTAAGAGACGATGCCCAGATTAGGAACGAGTGTGGTAAAAGGATAGTCGGCAATCTCGGGTTAGCGGCGCTGACCACGCTGAGTAGGGTAGATTTGCCGGCGTTAGGGAAGCCTACAAGGCCAACATCGGCGAGTACTTTTAGTTGCAGAACTATGTTTTTCTCCTGTGCCGGTTCGCCGGGTTGTGCATATCGTGGAGCCTGATTGGTGGCAGTACGGAAGTGCCAATTGCCCAATCCTCCGCGTCCGCCTTTGAGTAGTACGATACGTTCCCCGTGCTCTTTGACTTCGGTGATGTATTCACCTGTTTCGCCATCGTAAACGACTGTACCGCATGGCACTTGAATTGTTTTATCTTCGCCCGATTTGCCAAACGATCGGCTTTCGCTACCGCATCCGCCATCGGTGGCAAGGACGTGCTTTTGGTACTTGAGGTGCAGCAATGTCCATAGGTTGCGGTTGCCTTCCAGAATGACATGTCCTCCGCGTCCGCCATCACCGCCGTCGGGACCGCCTTTGGGTAGGTACTTGGCACGATGCAGGTGGGCACTACCTGCTCCTCCCTTGCCGGAACGGCAGTAGAGTTTGACTTGGTCGATGAAGTTGGATGATGGCATGGGAGATTAGGGGTTATTTTTGAATGAGTTGGAGGATGGTGTCTATTTGTGCAAACGTATTCTCCATTGTGTTGTTGCCGTTGATGGCAAAGTAGTTGCGGCGTTTGAGGTAGTAGTTGCAAACGGGTTGCGTCACCTCATGGAACACTTGAATACGTTTTTTGATTGTTTCGTAGTTGTCATCAGCTCGACCGCTTGTTTTGCCACGATTGAGGAGTCGTTTGATGATTTCGTCTTCCTCGACGAACATATCCAACATGACGGCGCTCATGTGTTTGCGTTCCAGCAGCAGCGTTAGAGCTTCTGCCTGATCTACGGTGCGTGGGAAACCGTCAAAGATGATACCCTTGCAATTTTCGTCGCGTGTATCCAGATAATGTTCTATCAGATGAATCATTTTGTGGTCGGGTACCAGATTGCCTTTAGCAATCAAGTCACCGATTTCTTTACCTAATTCGCTACCGGAAGCTATTTCGGCACGGAGTACATCGCCTGTAGAAAGGTGGTCAAGACCATATTTTTTGACAATAAATTCAGATTGTGTTCCTTTGCCACTGCCGGGAGCACCGCATAGAATGATGTTTAGCATATTGTACCTTAAGAATAATATTTAGCTTATTGTACCTTAATTAAAGAATTGTTTTTCACAAAAAACGAGTTGCCCCTGTGAGCAACTCGTTATTACAAACTATAGGCTTATTAGATAAGACCAGCACCTGCTTTGAATTTAGCAACTTTCTTAGCGGGGATGTCAATGACAGCCTTGGTAGCAGGATTGATACCTTTGCGAGCAGCCTTCTCAGCAACGGAGAAAGTACCGAAACCGATAAGTTGAACTTTTTCACCCTTCTTCAGAGCACCAGCGATAGCGTCGATAGTAGCATCAAGAGCCTTTTGTGCGTCAGCTTTTTTCAAGCCAGTAGCTGCGATAGCAGCAACGAGATCAGCTTTATTCATACAAATAATGATTAAAAATTATAAATTAAACGTTTAATTTAGAGG
>JAGHSR010000024.1 GCA_018065765.1 Candidatus Colicola coprequi | reverse complement strand
ATTTGTGATGGGTGATTTACTTTTGCTTTCGGCTACATAGGTAGTACAAAATTTCCAAATGGGCAAACTTTTTTTATGCAAAATGCGAAAGGCACGATGCACGAAGCACGATCGCTACGTTGTAGGGGGTAAGAAGATGTTGTTGGGATATGAGATGTGTGTTAGGAAGAGTCCCTGCGCCGGTGCAGACTGTGAGGCAGCACAGCGATTGTGTTGTGAGATGATGTTGCAGAGCTCTTCCGGAGAGCGTTTGCCGTAGCCAATGTCCAAGAGTGTGCCTACAATAGCCCGGACCATATTGCGTAAAAAACGATCTGCTGTGATGGTAAAAACGGCTTCGCCATCCTCAGCGATGTCCCAATGCGCTTCGTTAATGGTGCAGAAAGTGGTTTTGACATCGGTATGCACTCGGCAGAAAGAAGCAAAATCTTGTCGTCCTAATAGATATTGTGCGGCAAGGTTCATGCGTTCGATATCAATTCCCGCAGCTACACGTGCGGCATACCGATGGCGAAAAGGGTCTTTGCGCGTTATGATATGATATTGGTAGGTTCGATCGAGAGCAGAGAAACGGGCGTGTGCGTTGCTATCAACAGGCACAATCTGCCGGATGGCGATGGAGGAAGGCAGAATTGAGAATTGAGAATTGAGAATTGAGAATTGAGAATTGGGAAGGGGGAAATCGAAGTGCGCCCACATTTGTAGTGCATGGACCCCTGCATCCGTTCTGCCCGCAAAAACCAAGTCAATCGGTTGGCGCAAGACTGTGGTTAATGCCTGCTCCATTACCTGTTGAACCGTGACGGCATTGGGTTGCGTTTGCGAGCCGTGATAATCACTTCCGTCGTAGGAAAATTGTATGAAGTAACGCATGAATCTCAGTAGATAATTGTAAGCGATAGGCTATGAATATACCTCCGCCCAAAAGGATGAGGGTTTTGAGAATGGAGAGTAGAGAATGGAGAATGGAGAATTGAGAATGGAGAATGGAGAATGCAAAATGCTGAATGTAGTTGCAGAGGGCATTGAGAGCAAAGATGGCGACGATGAGCAACAGCGATAGTGCGTGTTTACGTGAGAATGGTCGCACATGCAAAGCGAGGCTTGCCGTCAGCACGACGAGGGCATAGTAAACAACATCACTCAGCACCGTAGCAAGAGCAGCACCGTCTATTCCTAAACGGGGAATGAAATAGTTATTAAGCGCCAACGCCGATACGGTGAGAACCAAAGAGTTGATCAGAGATAAGGCATAAAAACGCGAGTAACTCAAGGCCGAGATATACACATTGAGCGCAGCTACCATGAGTTGTCCTATCGACAGCAGCAGTACCACATTGCGTGCTTGTGCGTATGTTTCTCCGTTAGGAAGGATGTAAAAAATGAGGTCTATATTGATCCAAATAGCCAAGAAGATGAACCCTCCAATCAGCAGAAGGTTATTGCCGGCTTGGTGAATAAGTCGTGTTGTGTTGTACGTATCGCCCATTTTGATGGTGTTTGCCAATTCCGGTTGTGTGATAGCAATCACAGAGCGATAAGGGATACTGACCATCACCGCGATATAGGTTGCGATGGCAAAAATTCCCGTATAGTTAAGTCCCATTTGCGAGGTGATGAAGAACGAGGAAAGGGTAGGTGCAAGTACCGATGTAAGAGCTGAGACAAGCAAGAAGGCGGCATAGAGGATATAACTGCGAACCAATTGAGGGTTTTGTCTAAGAAACAGCCAGTCCGGTCGGAGGCTCAAGCGCTCCAACGAAAAGAGGTAGATAAGGTTGATGGCGGCAGCTATGCCGTAGTTGATACATAACGCCAGTACAAAGCCATTGATCGAGAGCCAATGAAAAGCATAGCAAAGGTAGATAATCAATAGTCCCACACGCAGCACCACTTCGCGCACGAATCGTGGAACGACGATGTGCATAAGCACGGATGCGCTCGTTTCAAAGATAGTTTGATAGAGCATAAAGAACGCCATCGGTAGTACAAAATAGTAGTAATCGACAAACAATGGCGATTTCTCACCGAACCAAGCAGCGAGCGGTTCGTGGCATGCCCAAAAGACCAAACTGAACAGGGCAAAACCTATTAGAGGTACGAGCATCGCCCAGAAGAAGAAACCATGGTGGTGCTCTGCGGTGTTCCGAAAATGTGGGAAGAAGCGAACGATAGACGAGTTGGATCCTAATTGCGCCAGTCCGACGAAGAGCGTTGCGGCATCAACCAGCACTCGCGCTAACCCGATTTCCTCGCTTGTGAGGAACCGAGTCAGCACGAAGAACGTGGTAAAGACCCCCACCGCCACTCCTAAGTATGTGACGATGGTTCCTTGTATAGATTGTTTAGCAATAAGACCCATTGCGAATGCAAAATGCAAAATGCAGAATGCAAAATGCAGAAATTATTTAATTTCAAGTAATTCTACATCAAAGATGAGTGTAGCGTATGGAGGGATGTTCTGTCCTGCACCGCGTTCGCCATACCCCAGATTGTAAGGGATATAGAAGCGATATTTGCTACCTACTGTCATCAGTTGAACGCCTTCGGTCCATCCTTTGATAACCCCATTAAGCGGGAACTCGATAGGTTCGCCACGTTGGTAACTGCTATCGAAAACAGTTCCGTTGATGAGTTTACCTTCGTAGTGTACCTTGACGGTGCTTTCTGCTGTAGGATGTTTGCTGCCCTTTCCGGCAGTGATAACCTCGTATTGCAGACCGGATTCGGTAACGGTGACACCATCTTTGAGTGCGTTCTCAGCCAAGAACTTCTCGCCTTCTGCTTTGGCATTGCCAAACTTGATAAAATCGACAGTTTGTTGGATGTATTGCCCAGCTTGATCAGCGTCCATGACCTCAAACGAATTGTACAAGCCATTGACAAAACCTTGCTTAATCAGATCAAATTCTGTTGCCAGTTCAGGAATGCCAATCAGCCCTGTAGGTTCTTGCTCCTTGATGGATTTGCCGATTTGTTCTCCCATGTTAACCAATTGCGGATTGCTCACTTTGTTATTCAGCGCTTTGTTGAGGTTGGCAATGAAGTCTTGGGTTTGTTGTCCGGTTGTGTCAAGTTGCAAGACATACATTTTAATTTCTGATCCGTTGAGGAATCCGAAGGCATAGTTCAGGCTGTCGTTGTACGATTTGAGAGTAATTGTTTTAGCACTCTTAGGACATTTAGCGATAACAGGCTTGCCGGCTTTGAGGGTAGAGTCCTCTGCAGCTGCTTGATAAGCGTTTTGGAAGAAATCGCGAGCGAAGTCGTTCAGCATAACCGTTGTGTCAGCGTAGATACCATTGACCAGTCCTTGGAAGAAGATCTTCTCGTTCAGCGTCCAAGCAGGATTGTCTGCTAAGCCGGTTTTTTCACTCATTTTGATGGCTGTACCGATGTTTTGTCCGACAGAAGCAGCTTCGCTGAGTTCTTCCACTTCGCCGTCATACCCACGTTGCAAAGCATCCATAAACTCGGCAATAGTTTTGTCGCTGGAGTCGTTTTGCATTTGCATCATTTTGAGTTGAGCGCCATTGACCAAACCGAGTGCATAGTTAACAGAGTCGTTTTGGTCAGTTAGCACAGGCGTTTGAGCCTTGTAGGTGTTGCCGCAGGAAACCATAGCCAAAGCAGCAACGAATAGAATACTGATTTTACGCATAATTAGTTAGTTTTTTTTTAGTTATTGGTTGATTTTTTCTAGTGTTTCTAGTATTTCTAGTGACCTAGTTTTTCTATTTTCTTGATTTATTCGATGCCGAGTAGTTCAACGGTAAAGATGAGCGTGGCGTATGGAGGGATGCTACCTCCTGCACCTTGTGCGCCGTAGCCGAGTGTATAAGGGATATACAGTTTGTATTTGCTACCTACCGACATCAGTTGCAGTCCTTCGGTCCATCCTTTGATAACCTGATTGAGTCCAAACGTAATGCTTTCCCCACGTTTGTAACTACTGTCAAAGACCGTACCGTCAATGAGTGTTCCCTCGTAATGCACGCGTACGGTGTCAGTGGCTTTAGGTTTTTGTCCCAGAGCTGCTTCGATGATTTCGTACTGCAGTCCGCTGTCTGTGGTTGTAACTTCTGGGCGTTTGCCGTTCTCCTGTAAGAACTTCTCGCCCGCCGTTTTTGCTTCGGTGGATGCCTTCATGACGAAGTCAATCCCTTGCCGAAACTCATCGTAATTGAGTTCTTTTTCGCCGTATTGCATTAGATATTGTGCAACCGACGTTCCTAATTGAAAACTTAGACTTTGATTCATATTTGTTATTGATTTTGTTGTCTTTATTTATCTGATTGAGTGAGAGAGGCGAATCGTGCGAGGTATTTGCCAATGATGTCAAACTCTATATTGACAACCGAGCCGACTTGAATATACTGAAAATTGGTCACCTCGTGAGTGAACGGAATAATGCAAACGGATACATACCCTATTCCGTGTTCGTCATCGTTCCAAGTGACATCCGGTTCGCATACGGTTAGCGAGACGCCATTGATAGCGACGCTTCCTTTATCGACGCAGAAATATCCCCGGCGAATCATCTCTCGTGAAGTGTCGAAGCGGAAACGGTAGTACCAGCTACCTTCTGTTTCGCGAACCTCCACGCATGTTGCTGTTTGGTCTACGTGTCCCTGTACGATATGTCCGTCCAGCAGGTGCTCCATAGACATAGCGCGCTCTAAATTGACCCAATCTCCCACTCTGAGCCCGTCCAGATTGGATAGGCGGAGGGTCTCTTGCATAGCGGTGACTGTGTAGCAGTCTCCCTCGTTTTTGACCACCGTCAAGCAAACCCCATTGTGAGCGATGGATTGGTCAATACCCATAGTAGCGGGGTAGGGATTACGCAGTGTGAAGTGCTTGTTGGATTGTTCTTGCTCAATCTGAACGATTTGAGCCATGTGTTCAACGATTCCGGAAAACATTGAAATCTAATTTATAAAAGATGAAACAATAAATAAAAATCAGTATGGTTCCTACAGCCATGTGTGCCCACATGGTGAGTGGTAGGATATAGTAAATAATCAGCATGACTACGCACACCAACGTATAGAGTCCGATGCGTTTCATGTCATACGGGATAGGCAAATATCGTCGTCCGATCCAGTAAGAAAGGAGCATGATGATTAAGTAGCAGACGGTGGAACTGCCGGCGGAAGCCATGTATCCGATGCGAGGAACAAAGATAATTTGCAGTATCAACGTTATCAGCACTCCCAGCAACGAGAACCACGCACCGAATTGCGTTTTGTCGGTCAGTTTGTACCAAAAGCTGAGGTTGAAATATACTCCTTGAAATACGTACGTCCACAGTACGACAGGGACAATCTTCAGTCCTTCCCAGTAATTAGGAGAAATCATGAACTTGAGCAAGTCCAGATACACCACCATTCCCAACACGATAAGCAGGGAGAAGATGATATAGTATTTCATGGCATCAGCGTATGCTTCCACAGACTGTCGGTCCTTGTGTTTGGCAAAAACGAACGGCTCATACGCATAGCGAAAAGCCTGTGTGAACATCATCATCACCATTGCCACCTTGAAGCATGCTCCGTAGATACCCAATTGTGCCTTGACATCCTCGCCCGAATACAAATAAGGGAAGAGGATACGGTCGAGTGTTTGGTTCATGATACCACATACACCCAGTACCAGCAAAGGCAGCGAATAGCGCAACATTTGACGCAGCAGCGACCACGAGAAGTGAAATCGTTCTGCAAAAATGGTTGGCAGCAAACATAGAGTTTGAATAGTGGTAGCTATGAAATTAGCTATGAACACATATCGAACGTCTGTCCATTTGAGAACGACGAGGAAGAGGATATTGAGCAAGATATTAAGCCCCACAAAGAGCAACTTGAGTGCCGCAAATCGGATGGGACGTTTCTTATATCTGAGATAAGCAAACGGTATGCTGGCAAAAGCATCCATAGCCACCACTACTGCCAACATGGCAATAAATTCCTCATGTCCCTCATATCCCATAGCAGCTGCGATAGGTTCTTGCAGCAATACGCATACCACTGCAAAGATAAGCGAGGTAACAAACAGGCTGGTTAGTGCTGTTGTGTAAGCTGTAGCCGGGTCCTCATTCTCTTTGTTGGCAAAGCGGAAGAACCCTGTCTCCATTCCGTATGTAAGCACTACCAGCAAGAGAGCAGTCCAAGCGTATAGATTGGTTACGATGCCGTAGTCGCTCTGTGCTTGCAGGACATACGTGTATAATGGGACAAGCATCCAGTTGAGGAACTTGCCAATGATAGACGAAAGGCCATAGATGGCGGTCTCTTTCGCCAAAACTTTCATATTAATCGTGCTTGCCATCTACTATGATAACAATTTCTCCTTTGGGAGGTTGTGCTTGAAAATGTTCAATCAGTTCTGCCAGAGTACCTCGTTGAGTGTCCTCATACACCTTGCTTATTTCGCGCGTGACAGATGCTTTGCGTTCCGGCGAGAGGGCAGTAGCAAGTTGCTCAAGTGTTTTGACCAGACGGAAGGGTGATTCATAGATGATCATCGTATGCTCTTGCTCAGACAGTTGCCGGAGGCGTGTTTGCCGTCCCTTTTTCTGCGGGAGAAACCCTTCGAAATAAAATCGGTCACACGGCAATCCGCTATCTATCAGAGCCGGGACAAAAGCCGTAGCTCCGGGTAGGCACTGAATCTGTACACCTTTTTCTACGCAGGCTCGCGCCAGCATAAATCCGGGGTCACTGATTCCCGGTGTTCCTGCGTCGGATATGAGTGCTATATCTTGACGAAGGGCTAACTCCGCCATAGCATCCGCTGTCTCATGCTCGTTGAACTTATGGTGTGAGCGGAGCGGAGTATGGATATCATAGTGCTTGAGCAATACCGATGAGGTTCGAGTATCTTCTGCCAAGATGAGACTGACCTCATTAAGCACGCGAATGGCACGCAGAGTGATATCTTCAAGATTGCCGACCGGTGTAGGGACGAGATAGAGCATATCCGATACGAGTGGATGTGTTAGTGTTCAAAACGGCGGTGAAGGACATTGATGAATAGTTCGTATGTGCTGCTTTCTTTGTTCCACCCCAATTTGTCTATATAAGCTATGGCCCCCGCCAAATCCTTGCAATCGTTCAGGTCGTTGAGCGCTTTTTGCATAGCTTCTCCATTGCCGCCGAACAGTTCACGCTGGAACAGAAAACGGTCGCCCAATGATATGGCATGACGAATATCGGTCACGGTAGTGCCAAACAGCGAGGTCTGCACAGATCCTTGTGCCTTTTTTTTGTCTTCCTGTTTGGGTTCAACCACCGGTTCGGGCTCCGGTTCAAGTACCTGTTTAGGTTCAAGTACCGGTTCCGGTTCTACGATAGGCTCCGGTTCTACGATAGGTTCCGGCTGCGGAGATTCGACTATGGGTTCGTTTTCGATTTCGTCATCACTTACCATCAGCTCCACTTCCACTTCGGGTTCGCGTGCTTCAAACTTTTCTATGCGTTGGAGCATGGTTTGCATTTGCACCGATAGGTTGTTGAGTGTTTCATCCTTTTGAGCCAACACCTTTTGCAAATCCTCAACTTGAACCCTTAGAGCAGCAATTTGCTGCTCCAAAGATTCAAAATATTGTACCAAATGATTGATTTCGTTTGACATAAGTTCCTTTGATTAGTCTTGCTCAAACAGGTTATTTAGTAGCATCTTCAAGTTTCTTCATCATCGAGAACATAAAGATAGCAGCTACAAGGCAAACACCAACGAATACGCCCCAAACTACTGCCAATGGCAGTTCGCCCCACAAGAATCCTCCTACGGATACGAGCAGGTTGCCAACGGCTGTTGCTACAAACCACAGTCCCATCATCATACCTTTGTATTGAGGAGGTGCTACTTTGCTGACAAAACTGATTCCCATAGGACTAAGCAACAGTTCACCAAAGGTCAAGATCAAATACACACCGATAAGAAGATTGGCATTGGCAAAGGTAGGATCACCGGAAACTTTAGCCAATTCTTGAGCGGCAGGTGAGAGCAGATTCATAGAGAACAAAGCCATTACGACATATGCTACGGCAGCCACTAGCATACCATATGCAATCTTGCGTGGTGCGCTGGGTTCTTTCCCATGTTTGGCAAGAGCACCAAAAATAGCCATGCTGATAGGAGTCAGAGCTACAACATAAAATGGATTAAATTGTTGGAAGATAGGAGCTGCCAACTGAATGCCTTCAGCGGATATATTGAGATATTTGTACCCCAGATAAACAGCTGCCAACACGATAGCAGAAGCACCACCGATTTTGCCAGAAGTTTTTTTGCTTTGAATCAGCGAGAACAACCCGTAAACGATGATGACAATCGCTACCAGATTGAAGATGTCAAATGCCATAGATTGTATTCCTGTGCTGAGAGGATTGACAAATTCGTTCGCGAAATAGGTAAGAGTCAATCCATTTTGGTGGAATGCCATCCAGAAGAAAATCACAACTGCAAATACCAAGCACAGAGCGGTAATTCTCTTTTTAGTCTGCTCAGGGGTGAGTTGTTCCACAGTCTGGCCGGCAGCGGCAGCCTGTTTAGCAGTGTTTTCCACATGGCGGAACCAAGGTCGGCATGCGTAATAAATAGCGATACTCAAAATCAAAGACAAGCAAGCAATTGCGAATGCGAAGTGATAGGAGTCATTCACACTGGTTCCCAAAGCAGTCTGTGCCCAAGCCATAATTTTGACGGCAGCTGTAGGAGCAAACATAGCACCAATGTTGATGGCCATGTAGAAAATTGAGAAAGCAGCGTCACGGCGGTCTGCGTACTTAGGATCATCGTAGAGATTACCTACCATAACTTGTAGGTTGCCCTTGAATAGGCCGGTACCGAAACTGATGAGTGCTAAAGCTGTGAACATAGCAATCATAGGCATAACGACAGACCCATTGTCAATGCCTCCCAATGGAATAGCCAGCAATACATAGCCGAGGAACATAACGATAATACCGATTGTGACGCATTTGCCATAACCAATCTTATCTGCCAAAATACCACCTACGAGAGGAAGAAAATAAACTAAGCCCAGAAAACTGGAATAGATGATACCGGCTGTTCCGGGAGCCAATCCGAAATTAGCGCGCAAAAACAGGGCGAATACGGCCAACATAGTGTAGTAGCCGAAACGTTCACCGGTGTTGGCTAAAGCCAAGGCGAACAAACCTTTGGGTTGATTTTCAAACATACGAATTGAGTTTTTTAGTGTTAATATTCAAGGTTAATTTTACTTGTTTTCGTCGATGATGGTGCACCAGTGGTGCTTGTCCTCGCAGCGTCCGTATTGTATATCTTGCAGTGCGTGGTACAGACTGGTCATTATTGGTCCCGGTTCATCACCAAAAGAATAGGTGATACCTTTGTCCGGGTCAACGACCTTGCTGATTGGTGAGATGACGCAGGCAGTACCACAAGCAGCAGCCTCCTGCATCTGAGCCAATTCCTCCACGCGAATACGACGACGAGTAACTTTCATACCCATTTCTTGTGCGAGGACCATGAGACTTTTGTTGGTGATGGATGGCAGGATAGCAGACGAACGGGGCGTGATGTACTCAACGGAAACTCCGTCCGTTTTGATGCCAATGAAGTTAGCAGCACTGCATTCGTCGATATAGTGATGCGTTTTGGAGTCCAAGAACATGCAGTCGTATCCCATCATGTGGGCTGTTTCTGTGGCACGGAAGGAGGCGGCATAATTGCCCCCGACCTTAAATCGTCCTGTCCCCAACGGGGCAGCTCGATCAACATGGCGATTGATAATAAGCGGTGTACAATGGAACTTACCCGGGAAATACGGACCGATAGGACTGGGAATAACAATAAATTCAAAATCAGCACCCGGTCCTACGCCTAAACGAGGGGTAGTGCCAATCAGTAAAGGCCGCAGATAAAGCGTCGCACCACTTTCGTACGGCGGAATAAAATCTATGTTTTTGGTAACAGCCAATTGGATGGCTTGTTTGAAAAGCCGTGGCGGAACAACTGCCATTTTTAGGGCAAGAGCACTATTGGTCATACGTTTGGCATTTTCTTGCCAGCGAAAAACACGAATCTTGCCATCTGCTCCGCGGAATACTTTCAGCCCCTCAAAAGCCTCTTGCCCGTATTGCAGACTGGTGGCGCAAACATGCAATGGAATTATCTTGTCTCGCGTGGCGTATGGCTGCTGCCACTCGCCTACCAAATGCTTGTCATCGTGCTGTGGGTCTTCCACCCATTCACCATGAAACGCGGAGCGGATAATATAGTCCGTTTCGGTGTAATGAAAGCCTAATTCACTCCAATTAATTGTCATTTTTCTCTGTGCCTGAGGCACACTTTTTAACCGGTAGATTAAAATTTGCGACAAAGGTACAAAACTTATTTTGGATATACAAGTATGTTTGTATTTTTAGTGCATTTTTCCCTTAAATCCGCTCCAAACAATTAAGTTTGATCCAGCCTTCGTTGTTGCCAACTTGCACATTGCACCATTCACCCAAGCATTCGCGGATAGTCACTTTGGTTCCCTCGTGCATGGTGAATAGTTCTGTTCCGCTACGGTCTGGTGATGCTTTGGCATTGACTATCCCTTGTGTGATAATCGCTTCCGCGCGCAGTGTGTCACGATGGTGCAGACTGGTAGCGTTACAGAAAGCAGAGATACTGATAACCAAAGCGAGTAATCCGAGATAAAAAGCAGTCTTTCTTAACCATGTTTCACGAGTTAAGGCAAAAAGAACGGCCCCAATTAGAAAAATCGAAAACATACCAATGCTCATCCACATCCAAATAGACTCGCTTAGTGCGTTACGAAGGTTGGTTACCCATGTCCGTAAGAAGAAATTGCGCGTGTCGGCTATGTTGTCGATGATTTGCGTTTGAGCAAATTGTAGATTATAGCGTGCATCTTTCATACGCGGGTCCAAGCGCAAACAACGCTCGTAAGCGAGGATGGCTTGGGATAGTTCTTGACAACGAAAATAGGAGTTGCCCAAGTTGTAATACACAGGTGCCATTTGACGTGTCAGCGCACCTTGCTCAGCGGCACTATCTATTATGTGAGCGTAGATCTCAGCAGCTTGCGTGTATTCGCCGTTGGCATAAAGGGAATTGCCTTGTTCCATAGTGGCAGCCGAGGCTACTGACGATAAACATGCAGCCACAGCTATACAAATATATAATACGTGTTTCATCAGAGTTTTTGATTTTCAAGTTTATCTATCAAATTGGCTGTCTGCTCGAAGATTTGTTGCATCTGTGTGTCTGAGGATGGTGCATATCGAGCAAACTCCGCAGTGGATAGTACCTTATCCACTTCGCTAATCAGTTCGTTATCAATGTTTTTCTTGCGAAGAATCTCAGCGATATTGTCCTTACTCATATCGGCCATGGCAATGGACAGACGGTCGGACAGATAGGAACGTGCAGCCCGTTCGATTTCTTCATAAAAGTGTTCCTTTGCTCCTGTAGTCAGATATGCTTTAGCTGTTTTAAGACGCTTCTGAGCTATCTTGTTGGCTTTCTTGTAGCGAACACGGTTGATATCAGCATTCTCGCGAATCTGCTTACGAAAAACGATGAAGAGTACGATAGCTATTAGTAGTGGAATCACGTACAGCATGTAGAATAGGGGCGTCCCAAATGCTACCATCTGTTTTGTAACCACCGGCATTTGCCAGGGAACAACGCTGATGTAGCGAATATCCGTGCCAAACTGTGTAATGTCCTCTTTGGTGGGTTGATTGAACTGTTGCACAACGGTGGAAGCATCGGCATCTTCTGTCCCGCGTAGGATGTTCAACGTGTATTCGGGGGAAGATAGGCGAACGTATTTGCCCTCTTGGATATCGAAGTACGATAGTGTGACGGGCGGAATAGCGTACTGTCCTGCTGCCCGCGGGATCGCCAAGTATTCAATTGTTTTGGTGCCACTGACGCCTGAGGTAGATGTTTTGAACTTGTTTGTTACTTTGGGATCATAAGCTTCAAAGCCTTCAGGCCAATCGACTGCTGGTGTTTTTAGCAGTTTCATATTGCCGGAACCCTTGATTTCCAAGCGGATAGTAATCGCTTCGTTGGTTTTAACTTCCTGCGACGAAATAGAACTATTGAGTGAGAAAGTGCCAACACCTCCGTTGTAGTCACTTGGTTTACCTGTTGGCAACTCTTCTACATGTATGGTTACTCCGGGTGCGGTGAGCATTTTCTGCACGTTGGCGTAACTGCCAAAGAAGTCATCAAAAATACTGCGCACTTGGGCGCGCGTCTGTACGCGCAGGACTGCCTCAAATTGGGCAGGATCTATCTTTATATCTCCGGAGTGCTGCGGATAGAGCAATGTCCGGTAGAGCGTGGCGGTCTGGTAGTTGCGACCGTTGTAGTGCTCTAATTCTGTTTGAATCTCCTCTTGATCCAGTTCTTGCTTGAGAAATCCTGCAAACTCAGGCAGTTTCGTATTGTTGGTAAATTGAGCCACATCCACACCGGCAAAGTACAATTTATAACTGAGCAAGATAGCTTCCTGCTCATGGACGCGCGTCTTGTTGACCACAGTACGAATGAAAATATTTTCTCTGCTGACATTGTTGTCAGGGTTTTCGTACGACTGTTGCGGACGTGATGAGGGTCGCTGCTGTTGTTGCGATTGCGAAGAGGCAACGGGTTCATCGGGAGGCAAAACGGTGATACGTACTCCATTGCTGGTATGTTGACTGCCGTTGGCTTTGATAGTAGCAGGTCCGATGGTAAACGTACCCTCTTTCATACCCACAAGTGTGAAAGTGTAGGTGAGCGTAAAGGATGAAGTCCGATGTCCGTTAACAAACGATGTAGAAGACGACTGGGATGTGTAAGGTCCTGCCAAATGGTCGAAATCGACAAACTCAGGCGCCCGAAAATCCCGTGCCTGAGTGTTAATTGTGTAAGTCAGTTGGAAGGGGCTGCCTACTACGACTTGCTTGGGCGCATTAGCCCGAAAATCTACTTCATCATCAGCCATGCAAAACACACAATGCGTGATGCACAGCGCCAGGGTGAAAATGTATTGTCTTAATTTCATAATTGAGAGTTTTCTATCTTACCATTCTTTTTCTACACGTTTTTTACTTCCTTGCTGACGTTGCAGTTTTTCTTGTGTTTGCTGCTCGTCTTGCTCTAAGGCTTGTAATATTTGTTCAGCGGTCTCTTTGTCCATCTGTTGCTCCTGCTGTTGAGCTTGTTGCTGTTGCTGTTCTTGCTGCTCTTGTTGTTGCTGCTGTTGCTCTTGCTGTTGCTGTTCTTTCTGTTCTTGTTGTTGCTGCTGTTGCTGTTGATTTTGTTGCTGTTGTTGCATTTGCAGCAATTGCATGGCTTTCACCAGATTGTATCGTGTTTCGTCATCTTTGGGATTGAGCCGTAGTGAATGTTGGAAGGCTGCTACCGATTTGTCGTATTGCTCTTGAGCAAATAGGGCATTGCCAAGATTGTGATAGGTCTGAGCAGCTTTGATACGATCTTTCTTTTCGTCAAGTTGCTGTGCTGCCAACGCATATTGTTCAGTAGCCTCCGGATACTTACCTTGACGCATCAGTGCATTTCCTAAATTGTAATGTCCTTGAAACGACCGATTGTTTTTCTCCAGTCCTCGGCGATAGTCCAATTCCGCTTCGGTATATTGTTCGTTTTTGTAATCACGATTGCCGCGACGTACATTGGGCGCTTCTTGCTGTGCTAATGCCGGCAGTGTTAGAGCTAAAGTCAGTATGATAATGAATGTGTGTTTCATACGTTTTTCTCCTTAAAAATATCTAATCGGGTTAGGAACTTGTTTTTGCGCGAGAAAATAAAGAATTCGCCCGCTAAAAGAAGCAGAGCCAGCAAGGCAAATGTCTGGTATTGCTCATTGTAGTCCTGAAACACTTGTGTCTCGATTTCCGAAGTTGCCATAGTTTCCAGTTCTTTTTGCAGAGCTCTCATGGCTGTGTTGGTGTTGTCGCAATGTACGTACATGCCATTACCGGCCTTGGCTATCTGCCGGCACATGTCTTGGTTAAGACGACTGACTACCACGTTGCCTTCGCGGTCCTTGCGAAAGGCTCCGGTGCCGGGTAGAGGAATAGGACTGCCTTCGGTTTTACCTATACCAACCACAAAAGTCTTAATGCCCATCTCCAATGCTTTTTTGGCTGCGGCTTCCGCATCGTCCTCGTGATTCTCACCGTCGGTAAGGAGAATGATCGCTCGGCTGGCTTCGCTTTGCTCGCTACCGAACGAACGAATGGAAGTGTTGATGGCATCGCCTATGGCTGTGCCCTGCGTTTTGATTAACTCAGGAGTGATGGTGTTGAGAAACATTTTGGCGCTGACATAGTCGCAGGTGATGGGCAGTTGAGTGTATGCCTCTCCGGCAAAAACGACCAAACCTACCTTGTCCTCTGTCATGTTGTCAATCATCTTGCTAAGCATCTGTTTGGCGCGGTCCAAACGATTGGGTGCCACATCTTCGGCTAACATGGAATTGGAAATATCCAATGCAATCATCACTTCAATACCCTGACGCTTGACGGTATGCTCTTTTTGCCCATACTGAGGACGAGACACCGCAAAAATCAGCAGAGCAAGCGCCAACATCGTAATTCCAAACTTAATATGGGGTCTTAGTGACGAAACATTTGGCATGAGTTCAGCCAACAAAACAGGATCTCCAAACTCCCTCAACCGGCGCTGTTTATACCGAATGAGTAGCACATACGCTATCACACAAACGGGAATCAATAGCAGCAGCCATAAATATTCAATATTAGCAAATCGAAACATAGTTCTATTTAATTGGTTAACGTTTTTGTAGCAAAATGACGAATCAAAATCTCCATAATCAGGCACATCAGTGCAATCATCAAATAGGGAACAAAGTGCTCACTTCGCTTGCTGTATTCGCGGACACGGAGTTTGGTTTTTTCCAATTGATCAATCTGCTCATAAATGCGTTTGAGTGAATTGTTGTCAGTGGCACGGAAGTACTCACCACCGGTGGTTTGGGCTATGTTTTTGAGCGTAGTCTCATCAAACTCTGACTCCATTGTGCCGTATTGTGTGCCGTAAGGTGTCTGATAGGGTACACGTACCTGCCCGTATGAACCCACGCCTATCGCATAAACGCGGATGCCGTACGTCTTTGCTATTTCGGCTGCCGTCTGTGGGTCTATCTCTCCGCGATTATTACTACCGTCGGTAAGCAGAATAATCACTTTTGATTTGGTTTGCGAATCCTTCATACGATTGACCGCATTGGCAAGGCCCAAACCGATGGCGGTTCCGTCTTCTATCATGCCGAACTTAACTGATTTGAACAGGTTAACCAATACAGCGTGGTCGGTCGTCAGAGGACATTGTGTGAAACTCTCACCGGCAAACACTACCAAACCTATTTGATCATTTGGACGTGCTATCACAAAGTCACTGGCAACAGCTTTGGCTGCCTCCAGTCGATTGGGTTTGAAGTCCTCACCCAGCATGGTGCCGGAGATATCCAGTGCCATCATAATATCGATTCCTTCTGTCGATTCGCTTTGCCAGCGATTGCTGAGCTGTGGACGTGCCAGAGCCAAACTGAGCAATGTGATGATGACAACGCGCAATACAAAAGGTACGTGTATCAGGTACACGCGCAACGATTTGGGCTGCCGCTTAAGTACTTGACCTGAACTAAGTTGCAAACTGGCATCAGAGTCCTTCAGGCGGTAAATATACCATCCTATCACAGGTACCAGCAATAGCAGTAAAAATAAATATCCGGGACTGGCAAATGTCATAATCGTTCATTTTTATTATGCTCCTGTGGCTCTTCGCTGACAGGAGTGGTTTGTTGTACAAAATCGTAGGCTGATTGTAGGCAGTTCTCATTCTCGGAGGGAGTGGTTGTCCACTTTGCGAATTTCACTAAATCAGCCAATTGCAGCATTCTATGCAAACTGTCAAACAAGGCACGTTGATCCTTTAGGATTTGTTTCATCGCTCTCAGTGTTTCGTCGGAAGTCTTTTCTCCGCTTCGTACATCAAATCGGCGAGCAATGTATTCGCGCACTACATCCGTTAGTTCGGTGTGGTATTCCTTGACTTTCCCGTTTTGCCAAATTTTTTCCAAACGGATTTTCTCGAGTTTCTCCAAAGCCACCTCTTCGGCCGGGCGCAGTGGTTCTGATGCCTCAGCGGTCATCTCGCCGTTTTGCTTACGTTTGAGATAGCGGATGAGGAAATACACCCCTATTCCAATACCGGCTACGCCTATTCCAAGTAGGATCCAGCGCAATATGCCCCACCACCAGATAGGAGCCTTTTGGATGTCCTTAATGTCCGTGATTGCCTTGTCGGCGGTGTCTATACGAAAGGGTTGAACCACATTGAGTGACAGGGGTTCACTCCAAAATGTGTCCTCTCCGGAAACGAAGGGTATAGGCTCAATGTAGAATAGCGAATCCTTGAAACTCGTCAGTGTCAGATACTGAGTGATTTGTGTTTGTCCGGATTGCAGTTGAGTGGTGTCTATGACTGTTCTATCCACCACTTCTATTCCTTGAATGAGCGTCTCACCATAGATGGGCAGGGCTACACGCTCACCGGGTGCATAAGTGGCCTGCAACTTCATGTCGGTCTGATCACCTATCGCAATGGTGGTGCTGTCGATCGTAGCACTAACTATAATGGCCAATAAAAAATGAATCATAGTTTTATTGCTTGAAAAGTTTTTTCAACGCTTTGACATAATCTTCATCCGTGCGAACGGAGATGTTGTTGGTGCCGGTTTTGGTGAACACTTCGGTCAAACTGTCCTGCTGCTGTTGCCAAACTTGATGGTAATTGCTACGAACGGCATGGAGGGCAGTATCTACCCATAGCCGTTCTCCCGTCTCGGCATCTTTGATTTTCAGTAAACCCACATTGGGCATTTCGGCATCCCGATGGTCGTAGATTTGAATCACGTTGATATCATGCCGATTGGCGGCAATCAATAGCGGTTTTTCCATTTGTTTTGCATCCGCACCGATTAGGTCGCTAATCAAGAAAGATGTGCAACGACGTTTTTGTGCGTTGGTGAAATACTCCAAAACGCCTGCTACATCTGTCCCCTTGGATTCGGGCTCAAAACTCAGCAGTTCACGGATGATATGCAGCACATGGGTTTTACCCTTTTTAGCAGGGATGAATTTTTCTATCTTGTCTGAGAAGAAGATAACGCCCACTTTGTCGTTGTTCTCTATCGTGGAAAAAGCTAACGTGGCTGCTATTTCTGCCATCATGTCGCGTTTCATTTGACTTTGTGTTCCGAAATTGCGGCTTCCGCTGACATCTACCAGCAACATGACAGTCAGTTCGCGTTCTTCCTCAAAGATTTTGATAAAAGGTTTGTTCAGTCGAGCCGTCACGTTCCAGTCTATGGCACGCACATCGTCACCGGGTTGGTACTCTCGTACCTCGCTGAATGCCATACCACGCCCTTTGAATTGGCTGTGATACTCACCGGCAAAGATGTTGCGACTAAGACCTCGCGTCTTAATCTCAATCTTCCGAACTTTTTGTAATAACTCTTCGCTTGTCATCGAAAATCATAATATTAGGGGTTAGGGCATTCTGCATTTTGCATTCTGCATTTTGCTTTCTGCATTTTACATTCTGCATCCTGCATTTTGCATTTTGCATTTCGCATTCTGCATTTTGCATTGTGCATTTTGCATTTTGCATTTTGCATTCTGCATTTTGCATTCTCCATTCTCCACTCTCCACTCTCTACGGTACTTGTACTGCATTTAGGATTTCGGTAACTACGTCCTCCGGAGTTATGTTGTTGGCTTCTGCTTCGTAAGTCAGACCGATACGGTGACGCATTACATCGTAGCATACGGCACGCACATCCTCAGGAATAACATAACCTCTACGATGAATGAAGGCGTATGCACGAGCTGCTAAAGCGAGATTGATACTTGCACGGGGCGAACCGCCAAAACTAATCATATTCTTCAAATTACTCAACCCGTATGCTTCCGGTTCACGGCTGGCAAATACGATGTCAACGATATATTTCTCGATTTTCTCGTCAATATATACCTGACGAACTACCTCGCGGGCTTTTTTGATTTCATCGGTGTTCAAGATAGGAAGAACCTGTTTCTTCTCACCGGATATGTTCTGACGAATGATTTGTTGCTCTTCCTCTTTTTTGGGATAACCAATCACCACTTTCAACATAAAACGGTCGGTCTGTGCCTCAGGCAGAGGATATGTCCCCTCTTGCTCAATGGGATTTTGGGTGGCAAGAACAAGGAACGGATTATCCAACTTAAATGTCTCTTCACCAATGGTGATTTGACGCTCCTGCATAGCTTCCAATAGCGCGGACTGCACTTTGGCGGGAGCACGGTTAATCTCATCTGCCAAAACGAAATTGGCAAAGATAGGACCGCGTTTGATGCGGAATTCTTCGGTCTTCTGCGAGTAGATTTGTGTGCCGAGCACGTCTGCCGGCAACAAGTCCGGAGTAAACTGAATACGACTAAAGTCTGCTTTGATGAGGTCTGCCAGTGTCTTGATTGCTAATGTCTTTGCCAATCCGGGAACACCCTCTAACAAAATGTGTCCGTCGCTTAACAAACCGATCAGCAGACTCTCTACCAGATGTTTCTGACCTACAATAACTTGATTCATGCCCATCGTTAAGGCATCTACAAATGAACTTTCACGCTCAATACGCTCCTGAAGTTCACGAATATCAACAGTTGTTTCCATATATTTTTTGGTTTTTTATGTCTTATATTTTTTGTTTTTTATCGTGCATCCTGCATTTTGCATTTTGCATTTTGCATCCTGCATACTGCATACTGCATTCTCTTATGTCTTATATTTTTTGTTTTTAAT